>JACDHC010000261.1 GCA_013821245.1 Candidatus Nitrosopumilus sp. | reverse complement strand
CAGGTGTAGAATCAATCACACCAAATCAAGGTGACAATAATCAAAGAGGAAGATTCCCTAGAAGGGGAGGAAATGACAGTGACAGTGGAAATGGAGGCGGAAGCTATAATAGATTTTTTAAACCGTCACCAGTTAATGCAGGAGAGGAACACGAAGTAAATATCGAATCCATGAGTAAAAGAGGGGATGCCGGTGTAGGAAGGATTCAAGGATTAGTAATTTTTGTCCCAAATACAAAAGTGGGAGACAAAGTAAAGGTAAAAGTAACACGTGTTGGAAGAGGTTATGCAACAGCTGAGTTGGTAGAAGGCAAAACAGAAGAATAACCTCTAATTAAAACTTTATAGTTTTTTTCATGAATTTTCTTTATTATTTATTACCATTTATATTAAATTGATCAATTCCACAACAGCAGCAACAAACACGCATGTAATGCAATTACCCAGGAAGGTAATAATCGGTGAAAGGATATTAAATGATACAAGTCAGCTAATAAAGGAAAACACAACAAAAAACCCCAAAATTGCTTTAATAACTGGAAAAAACGTCAAAAGCAAAATAATTGGTACAATAGAGGAAAACTTTTTTGAAAACAACATTAATTTTCAATGGTTCATAGCAGGTGATGCGTCCTTTGAAAGTGTAGGTAAAATAGAAAACGAACTGAAACAAGACAAAATTGAAGTAATAATTGGAATAGGTGGTGGAAGGTGCATTGACATAGGAAAAATGTCGGCCAATAACTTAAAAAAGCCGTTTATCAGCATTCCAACCTCTGCTTCACATGATGGAATTTCCAGTCCATTTGTATCCTTAAGAGGAAGCGACAAACCATACTCCATCAAGGTAGAAACACCTGTTGAGGTAATAGCCGACCTGTACATAATATCCAACGCACCAGGCAAACTAATAGCAAGTGGATGTGGAGATCTAATTGCAAAGATAACAGCCATTAAAGATTGGGAGATTTCAAGGGACGACACCAATGAATATTTTGGAGACTATGCAGCCAATCTGTCGTCTTTAAGTGCCAAGATGATGCTAGACATGTCAAAGCGTATTGGCAATAAACAAATTGACACGAAAATAGCAAGGACAATAGTAGAAGGTTTGATAAGTTCAGGAGTTGCAGCTGGAATTGCCGGAAGCAGCAGGCCCTGCTCTGGCTCAGAGCATCTTTTTAGTCATGCTTTGGAGTATATCTCAAATGGCAAATGCGGGCTGCATGGAGAAAGAGTAGGAATTGGAACAATAATAATGGCCAAACTGCATAAATTAAACTGGATAGAGATAAAAAATGCCCTTGGAGTTTTTGGGGCACCCACCACGGCTAAAGAGATTAGGGTGGATAAAGACGAAATTATCGAAGCATTCACCATTGCAAAGAACATAAGACCCGAAAGGTATACCATCCTAAACAGAGTCGACCTAAATAAAAATCAAATTCGGGACTTGATAGAGGAAGTAGGAATCATCTAACAATAAAAAACCTAGCAACACCCAAACCAGTAACAGTCTTTTGTACTTGATTAAAATTGAGTCTTTGTCCGCACAGTTTCAAACAAAAACAAAAACAAAATAAGTAGGAAAAAAGCAGGTAGTAGACTGCTAATTGTTCTTTTTAGAATCCATATCGGCTATAACGGGTATGGAGGAGGAAGAATGTTCATCATTGCTTTTGCCATCGGAACTTGCCTCCTTTTGTTGTGAATTTTCAACGGTGGTGGTTGAATCTCCAGTTTTGTCCTCGACATTGGCAGGGGCATCAGAACTTTTTGAAATATTGGCAGCACTGGAATTTGGATATTTCTCTATAAACTTAATGTTCTGGAAAGATGGGATAAACTTAAAGATATCACCTGCAATGCCCCTCTTTATTATTTGGAGTCCATCCAAAAGATAGATTTTCTCGGGAAGGTCAATTTCCAGTTCCGAGTCTTTTATCTCATACTGCACATCTGCCGGATCAATAGGGAGCCTGCGTCTAACCAGGTTCGTAATTTTCTCATCGTCATTTTCTATTTTTTTTACAATGTTTGCGTCATATATCAAAGTTTTACCAGCATATTTGTGATTAAAGTCCACCTGGACTCGCCCTGAACCAATAAAACGCACAATTCCCATTCTCTCGTCCAATTCTATAACATCGCCAACCCCAATCTCGTTAGCTTTTTCCCCTAGTTTACGCAATGGAATCATCCTTACTTTGGAGGGATCTCGGCCTCCAAACGCTTTGTCTGGGGGTATCTCAATATTTAATGGTTCATCCATATTAGCGTTAAGCAAAGCATCATCCAACCCCTTTAACACCCAGCCTTCACCTACACCCAATAACCGAGGTTCATATTTTCGGGATGGATCAAAACCCTCAGAATTTTTTACGTCATTTTCTCTAGTTGTTTCAAAAACCTCATTAGTATCTTTAATCTTAGCAGTATAATCTAACAGAATAAGGGAACCCTTCTCTAACGTCATGAAAATCGCTGTAAAGTTTCCATATATTAAGTTTGACAAAAAAGGATTTATACATCATAACAGATTCTTCGACATCATTGCGCAGAATACCAAAAAAAAAGAAATTAAAGTTTAAAATTTAAATTATAATTCAGATTTATGATTTTAAAAAAAACAAAAGGCCACATTTATTAAGGGTTTACAAATCACAAATAATTTGTCAAGGCATACCAAAAAAAGCTAAAGATTTAGGTAAATGGTGCCCAAAACAATTAAGGATGTATTTAACTTAATTTTTCCACAGCTTTGTTT
>JACDHC010000260.1 GCA_013821245.1 Candidatus Nitrosopumilus sp. | reverse complement strand
GATATACATCCCTTTAAGTTATATCAAATTATGTTTTTCAGTAAGATTTAATTTTGTGTCTTTGAATATATTACGGCCACTACCACTTCCTGATGGCTAAGGGCAACAACAACAACATTCTAGGTGATGTAACTCCACAACCTCGATACAAATCAAGGTTAATGACAAAAGAACAACAAATTTGGAGTCATCCGGGACAATAGAAGATCATTGAATCTACAGAAATAACATCCATTCCACCAATAATTTCATGTTTGTCTGGCCTTTCTTTTCAATTAATAATCCCCGAATTATTGCCATTACCACAAATATTCCACCATATGCTGCACAAATTCTACGAAAATATGATTTTTGAAAAGTAGGGCACAATGCCATATAAAAAAAGCACTGGTCCATCAATACACCAAAAATTCAACCAAAGTCTTTCTCTTATCCATAGCCGAAGAGAATAACCACCACCTATCTCACACAACCAGGCGATAAAGAAGAAAAATAACGATGTAGGTTTAAACTAATTTGCTATTATATATTGGCATATGCCTCAACTATTTTGGGTTTAATATTATCCATATCTTGCATATCTTTGACTATATGCTCTAGAGACTGTTCTTTTCTACTTCTCCTTGTGGAAACTATCAAGATATCTTTTCTTGACTGTACATCTAAAAAATACCTAAAAGTTAAAGATTTAGCATATACGATTCTATGAGGACGAACTTCCTCAATTACATTTTCACCCAAGGACTTTACAAATTTTCTCAAATACAGCAATAAGGCCTTTGTTTGGTCTTCTAAACCATTCAAGTGACTATCAAATGGGATAGAGGATTTATCTGAATAAAGTCCAAATTTACTCATACAGCATGTTATTGTAGTATAAGCCTTATACATTTGTATTAATTCAATAGATTCTAAATTGTTAGGAAAAAGTCGCAATCAACATATTCTCAAAATTGATCTAATTATGAACAAAACACAAAAAGACAATAGCCGATTCTCATGTAGAATATTTGCATCACTGTTTGGCATTTTAATCAAATGCAAAGTTTAGAAATGCATGTTTGTTATAATAGATTGAAGAAATTCATTAATTCAAAAGAAAACAAGTCACAGTAAGTTAAAGCACATATGTTTGCATTCTAAAGATGAACATGGCCCTCATCTAAAGCCAGCATAATTAACTGTGTGATGCCAATTCTCAAAACCCAATCAATTACACCAAAAATTCATATCCATCTCAACAAATAGTAATATTATTTAGTAACTTATGGTTTGGTTATCAAACACAATAAAACAAAATGTATAAAGTCTAATTCAGACATCCAAAAAAAGAATATTACTGCAATCTTCTCTGATAACACATGAGGTTACTCAATTTAATGTGGCAGTTTACAATGTTAATTACTCTGTCAGCATGACACCGTTAATGCATATAATATACAATTATGCATCAATAATTCCAATCTCCGGTTATCCCATTCCACCATGAACGATATGGTTTTACATCCCTGTCAATCTCCTCTTTTATTCTTATCTCTATGGAATAAAACATGTTTTCCATGGCATCAGATCCCCCATCCGCCTGCAACTCCGTACCAATTTCTTTTATTCGCTGTTTCTTTATTTCAAAGTCATGGGTTTCAGGATTTTGTATGCAATAGGTAAACAAATCATATAGTTCCTCCTCTAAATAGGCATCCAATTGATAATGTTCTGCAATTCACCTATATTTTATTATTAGCATGATTATAACCATTTAATACTGGATTGGGCTCTGTTCACTTAAGGATTCTAAAAGAGCATTTCCTAACTTTATCTGATGGTTAATGTGGTATATAGATTCATTTTCAAACCAAATCAATCTTAAATCCACAAAATTAATTTGTTTTCATATCAAAATATTATTGTTGCAGGCCGCAATTCAGAAAATCTATTTCTTAAGTGAACAGAGCCCTGGATTGTATTACCAAATAGTTTGTTCGTTTTTTATGCATTTTTGCCAATATCATTTATTTATGGACCTGTAATAGAACATTATTTTTTGCTTGTTTTACATTTTCGCCAATCAGTCATTTCTTTACATTTGTGGGAGTATGATAGGATTCAAACACAATTGAAAAATTTCATTTAGGCCCTAGCAAAACAAAATATCAAATTTAACTATATACAACTCACTATAAATTATTATTTTTTAAAAAAAATCTAACCATATGGCATCATTTGGCATATTACCAAATCTCAGACTTTGTGGGTTTTAATTGGCCTTTTCCCTCCAGATTCAAAAAGAATACTTCGTATGTAATAGAGTTAATAGCTTCGCTTATGTCAAAATATATGCAGGTTTAAATTTAATTTTAAAATTACAACGCTAAAAAAATTATGTACCCTAAATAAAAAAAAAAATTTATTGGCCCATCAGATTGCCCAACATATCGCCAATGCCGCCACCGGAAGTATTATTCCCGCTGGTTGCATCAGATGCGTTTTGTCCGGCTTGGCTTGCGGTGTTGTTCATAGATTGTCCGGCTTGGCCTGCTGCACTGCTCATGTTTTGTCCGGCTTGGCCTGCTGATTGTTGGGCTTGTTCACCGGTATTATTCAAGGATTGTCCGGCTTGGCCTGCTGATTGTTGGGCTTGTTCACCGGTATTATTCAAGGATTGTCCGGCTTGGCCTGCTGATTGTCCGGCTTGGTCTGAAGTATTGTTAGCTGATTGTTCTGCGCCACCTGTAAGAGATTTGATTCCGCCAGTAAGTTGATCCATGATAT
>JACDHC010000259.1 GCA_013821245.1 Candidatus Nitrosopumilus sp. | reverse complement strand
ATCCTAGATAACATATAATAAATAATTATAAAATATTGAAAAAGCAAGAAAGTTGTTTTTATTGGGAAGAAGAGTATAAATTCATAACTTTTGTTGCCATGTGAAAATGCCCAAAGATATTCTAACAGCATAAGTTGTTTTTTATAAAACCATAATCCAAATTCAAATTAATTATTTATATGAAAACACCTAAAAGTTATCCCTTTTATATTTTTTAAACTATATAAGTTTCTTTCATGTCAATCCTTTGTTAGTTATATAATGTTTGATGTCTATATTAATGAAGGGTTAGGTAAAAGATAGTGTCAGAAAGCAATGATAAAAACAATGAAGATAAACATCTTCATCCAGATGATGCCACTACTGTTGAAAAGGTATGGGTAATAGATTGGAATAATAAATTTCAGAGAACCTCTAGTGAAGAAAAAACCGACTACATGGACGCATTAAAAATCTTTAATGAAAAATCCAAAGAAGGAAAAAATGCAATTTTGTATGAAGTACAAAAGTCTATTTCTAACGGCAAAATGTTAAAGAGGATACCTATACTTAATTCGTCAAAATACGCAGAAAGGAAGAAAAACTTGCCTCATGACCAAAAGGAGCCTGACATTAAGAAAAAAACCGGTGGAGTATTTTCAAGCAGAAAGTCTAGATTTCTTATTTTACTTGTGATATTAGTAGCTTTTATAATTACTCTATATGTTCTAAATATTATGGCAAGTGGCGGAACCATGTCAGGACACCATGTGATTTTGGGAACGATGGAAAGCAATTTCGTGGGTGTTACAAATGATGATATCGTTTTTTTATGATTGCTGTATTGCATTCATCTTATAGTTTACTGTAATCTATCATATTTTGAAATTGTGTTCTGTTATGTGTATTTATAAAATTTAAACTAGGATATTCTATATATCCTGCCGTCAAAGTACGTTAAAATATATAAATAGCCATCCGTACCCGTTTCTATATCGGTTATTCTTCCGTCAAAGCCATTTGCAAAAATAACCCTCTCCAATTCCGTTTTGTTGTCGACTACCTTGTCACCAAGATGACCACTTTCATTATCTCTAAACTTGCTGGTATCAATCCCTGATCGATTGGCATTTACTTTGAAGAAATACAGATTACCGTTATTAATATCCCCCACAAATACATTGTTCTCAAATTCCTTGCCAAATTTTGAAGATTTAAAGAATTCTATATCGGTTATGCCAATTGGATTAAACCAACTTAAAACAGGATCTGAGTAGTGTGATCCATTAAATTTTACAAGTTCTGATGTAATGCCGGAACCGTTATTTCTGGATAGGGGTCCCATTATCTTGTACCATCCGCTGTTAAAACCCGGTTCAGCTATATTGACCTCATCGTACTTGTCCTCGCCATTCTCCGTATCCCATAGTTTTGCAGTCACTGGATCAAAATCAAATCCAAAGCTGTTTCTTATGCCGTAGGCGTAATAGTAGCTCAATGATTTTAGTTTGGAATCGTTATTGTAGTGCTTATAGAAAGGATTGTCATTGGGAGGTGATTCCTTAAGAGGATCGATACGAATAATGACTGAGGAATTGTTAGGAACAGTCGTTCGGTTGCTCTCGTCCGGGCGATTCTGTAAAGTGTTGTTTATTGTCACAAGATCTCCAATAATCGCATACAGGTGATTGTCAGGCCCTATCTTTAACTTTCCACCGTTGTGGTATGGCCCTAATTCTGCTGGTAGGTCCATTATCATCCTGGGATTTTCAAGATTCTGATGGCTACTCCATGAATATTCATAGATTCTGTTATGCACTGTGTGATTATTATCGACTGGATTCTTTATTTTTTCAGTAAAATACAAAAAGACAGAATAATTTGAATCTACAGGATCGAATTCAGAGTTACTTGGTGCAAAATTTTTAACATTGCTGTCAGTTAAGTTAATGTTACTTGCATTGGTGTTGTTTTTTAACATTGCTATTCCAAGCAAGCCCCGTTCTGCTTCATTGTCAACATCAACGCTGAGAATGGGTTCTTTCTGCATTGTCCCATTGGAGACTAGACGTACATCACCGTTTTTCTCAAGCACCATGATGGTCTTGTTATCAACAAACTCCATACTGGTGGGAAAGGATAAACCTTCCGCGAAGAGACTGATTGTGAATTTATTGTCATGTTGATTTTGTATCGAGGGTCCAGTATCGAGTAAATCCATTACATTTGCAATGATTGTAGGAATGGCGTAATATGCCAAAAAAGAACCCATGATTACAACTGAAGCAATGGAAAAAAAAACAACAATCCTCTTAGATTTAAGCACTTTGATATCTATGTCAAACCTTCTGGGTATTTATTTTGTTTTTTCAATTTATAAAGTAAAGAGTTCATGAGTGATGAATTTAATCAGATTCCTCTAAAGTATTTCTTATTTTTCGCTTATTTGGGATTTGAAATGAATTGTCTATATTGTTTTTGCCAATAATGTGTTTAATAATGCTGATGGTGTTGGCAGAGGTACAAGTTTTGACCGGATCTATTGTCTCCTTTTTTCCAAATGCGTGATAATGTGTATCCATTCAATAACAACTCGATTAACAGATGGGATTAAGGGGTTAAAACAAGATGGTTATCTTTGATATCACCTTTATCTTTTAATTTATTCTAAAAAAGTTTATTTAAATGACAAACGAACGGTGAAAACTTTAGTTTATTAAAAAACACTGTAATTATTTTAAATATCTGTAGATGGGCAAAATTAATGAGTCAACACAATAAAGAAATTTGA
>JACDHC010000076.1 GCA_013821245.1 Candidatus Nitrosopumilus sp. | reverse complement strand
AGCCAGACCTGAAGAAACAAGAGCCAGACCTGAAGAAACAAGAGCCAGACCTGAAGAAACAAGAGCCAGACCTGAAGAAACAAGAGCCAGACCTGAAGAAACAAGAGCCAGACCTGAAGAAACCACAACAACAAGTCAGCCAAGAAAGGCAGTATTTATAGAGGGAACTGATCCCAATGAAATGGGTAGAAATACAGATCAGATACTCTCTGAGCTAGAAGAGGAAGATAGAAAAATTGCAAAACCCACTCCAGCGTCAACAGAAGCTTCATCTTCCAATCTCAAAAAGGATAGTAAAAAACCAGCAACGACATCAACCTCTTCAACTACAACAAGTACAACTTCCCCATCAGAATCAAATGCTAATAAGGAGACTAACGAAAAAGCAAACGAACTGTAATAAAGAAACAGTAATGTAATTAGAATCTAAGTTACACTTTCCATTTATGGCTAATAAAAACATCGCCAGTTTTTTATTGTTCTCTTGTTTCACTTATATCTACTACTACAACAACATATTAACAGGCTGTTTTAAAATTTTATTACACACCATATAAATAAAATTTGTGATTCAGAATCAATATAACTTGATATTATTAACCTAGCTTGCCTGAGTTTCTTCTATCGTTTTCTGAACGTACTTTAACTATACCTCTGTGCACTGCACAAGAAACACAATAGAATTTTACGTCAGAAGATGGTGCAATGTATGCCCCTTGTTGTTTCAATTCTTTTGCAAGAGTTGGCTCTACTAAAGTAATCCTTCCAGTAATTTTCTTTGCTTTATCCCTTGGTACCATCGCACTGCACTGACTGCAATGTACAGTTCCTGAACTTCCTTTTCCACCTTTGGTTCTACCCCGACTAGTTCTTTTTTTCGGCATCTGTTATTTTTGGAACTATTCTATGCTTTAAATCTTATGATAACCTTATTATGTTGATAAAATTTTTTTATATTGAATCGTAAGGGATCATGAGACTTGGTATTTTTTCACATATTGTTTTAGACTCAATTAAAGACACGGAGGGATTTGAGACTGAGAGTCTGGGAGGACCATCATGTTATGGATCCATAATTGCAAAAACATTTTATTTTGATGTGGTTTTATATACCAAAATAGGTAACGACCTTGATAATAAAAAATTGGATTACCTAAATCAAAATAGCATTTATGTAAAAGAAGACCAGATCGATGTCAAAAAGCCAACAACTAGATTTAGACTGGTTATGAACCGTGATGGGGATAGGGATTTGTATCTTTTATCAAAATGCTCACCAATCGACACCACCTTTTTGGATACGGATGGATTGGATGGTATTGTATTAAGCCCCGTCATTGATGAAATTCCAAATGAAATATTTCACAATCTCTCCAAGGCAAGAAAAAAAGACAAATTCATAATGTTGGACCCCCAGGGATTCCTACGAGGCTGGAACAGAGAAACTTTCCTGATCACGCTAAAGAAACAGATAGATGTCAATATCAAAGACATTACGGCTATCAAAGCCGACGAAAGTGAGCTCTCCGTGCTAACAAACGGAATTACTGGAATTGAAGGAATGAAACTGCTGAGGAAAAAATACAATCTGGATTTTGTTGTTTCAACCAGCAATAACCAAATATCGCTTTTACACAAAAAACTAGTTTACACTTTGGACTTGAAACATAGAACTAATATTGATTCTACAGGATTAGGTGACATACTAACAGCAGGATTTACATGTTCATACCTAAAAGAAAAAGATCCTTTGTGGGGGTTATGCTTTGGAGTCGGTTCCGTTATTGGGGCATTGGATTCAAAAATAAAGGGTTTGGAAAAAGTACCAAGGAAACTAAATATAATTGAAAGACATGCATCTTATTGTTATAATGCAGTTAAATTTAAAATTATAGACTAAAATTCCTTTAAAAAATACAAACTTTATTAAATTACCTTAATTCAACAAAGATTTACATAATGCGAATTGCTTTATCGGGGTTTACAGGAAAGGATTCAACAGTTTTGTCCCAATTAATCAAATCACTTGAGGAGTCCCATATTCAAACATTAATAATGGGAATCTCCAACCAAGAAATTGCAAAAGATGTTGATCTTGTATTAGTTCCTGGTGGTGACAGGGGAATATTGAACTATTTTCATAAGGTATCAGTTGAGTCCGCCCCTGTTTTGGGAATATATGAATCAAACTCCACCGGTTTTCTTGCCCAAATTGATGTAAAAGAAATTGATAAAGTCAAAGACAAACTAAAGTCGGGTAATTACGAGGTGAGAGAAGAAGAGAGACTGGCTGTAAACGTTGATGGCAAAGATGTGGAGCCGGTACTAAATGATGTAGCAATCTTTTCAAATAAAAGCGCAATTTTAATGGAGCATTTTTTACGGATAAACAACAAAGACATATGGCATGATAATAGTGATGGGGTTATAGTTGCGACACCGATAGGTTCAACTGCCTATGCAATGTCTGCTGGTGGACCAATAGTATTACAGAACTCTCACGTTTTTGTTGCCATTTCCGTGAATTCCCTGGATAATACAAGAAGACCACTTATTGTTTCCAGTGACAGCTCTATTGAGATAGCTGATATAACATCAAGCCATCACTGCGAGGTAATATTAGATGGCACATTTAGAATAAAGATTTCAGACAAATTACAATGTCACAAACACGAATTTCCAGCAAAACTGGTTACCCTAAACAATAATTACTCTGCAACAAACATTATAGAAAAAAAAGTCAAGTATGCTGAAGACCTTTTGAAGATGCCTCCTAGTGCAAAGCTAATCTTAAAAACCTTGGAGTATGAGGGCACAATGACCCAAAAAGATTTAATAAACAAGACAATGCTTCCTGAGAGGACAATCCGGCTATCATTATCACATTTACTTAACAGAGGGTATGTTAAAAAGAAAATTTCCCTGAGAGATGCACGGCAAAAGATTTATGAACTAAAAATTTGATTGCCCTTTGTAGCCTTTTTCTTTATGGAAGCTTTAATGAAATGCTTAAAGGACGGCTCAGGGTTACCCGGTCTGCTATGGAATTCCCCATGGTATTGGATTCCAAAATAAAACATATGTTTTGGTATTTCCAGAATTTCAATTCTTTTTTTATTGTCAGATGACCCAGTAAATCTCATTCCATGCTTTTCCAAAAGTTCTTTAAAATTTTGGTTGAACTCATACCTGTGCCTATGTCTTCTTTCAATTGAGCTATTTTGATAAATTTCAAAGGCATTGGAATCTGCGGTCAGTTCAATTTCATGCAAACCCAACCTCATTGTACCCCCTAGATTTTTAATATGCTTTTGTTCAGGCATGTATACTATCAGTGGGTTTGAGGTTTTCTCGTTGATTTCTGTAGTGTTTGCATCGGATAGTTTACATACATATCTTGCAAAAGCAATAATTGCCAATTGGAAACCAAAACATATTCCAAGGTAGGGAATGTTGTTGGCACGGGCGTGGTTTGATGCATTGATTATGCCCTCACTACCCCTAGCCCCAAAACCACCCGGAACCAATATCCCATCATAAGAATTAAGCAAGGTTAGGCTGTTATCCAATATTCCATAGTTTAGCGCAACATCATCTTTGGTTTCGAATTTTTCAGAATCTATCCAATCAATTTCTATCTCTGTGTTAAGTTTTGCACCTGCATGGAGTAAGGCTTGGTAAACACTTACATAGCTATCCTTTAGATTGACATATTTGCCTATTATGGCAATTTTTATGTGGTCATTGTAACCAGTGTATGTTTTTGAGATTTTTTTCCAATCAGAAATATCCAAATTATATGATAAGTTTAACTTTTTTAGTATCACTTTCGCAATTCCTTGTTCATACAAAATCTCTGGCACAGAATAAATCGAGGAAACGTCATGACAAGACATTACAGAATCAGGCGAAATGTTTGCAAAAAGCGATATTTTTCTTATTGTGTCTTTGGTCAGTGGAGTTTTGCATCTGACAGCTAAAAGGTCAGGCTGAATGCCGATTCTACGCAATTCCTGGACACTATGCTGTGTTGGTTTGGTTTTTTGGTCCCCAACAGTGTCTAAAACTGGTGCCAAAGTTACATGGATGAAAAAAGTATCAGAATACTCATCTTCTAATTTCATCTGCCTTAAGGCTTCTAAAAATGGTAGGCTCTCAATATCCCCAACCGTACCTCCACACTCTACTACCAATACATCAAGGTTTTCTTTTACAGATATCTCTCTTAGTTGGCTTTTAATTTCATCGGTTATGTGTGGGATTATTTGGACACATTGACCAAGGTATTTACCCGCTCTTTCAGATTTTATCACATTCGAAAAAATCCTACCCGTAGTAATATTATGATCTATGGTTAAATTTACATCAAGAAATCTTTCATAATTACCAACATCCATATCGCATTCACCACCATCTTCAGTTACAAATACCTCGCCATGAGTAAGAGGGTTCATGGTTCCGGCATCATAGTTAAGATAAGGATCAATTTTTATGCAAGATACTTTTAATCCACAAAGTTGCAACAATTTTGCAGTTGAAGAAGTTACAATTCCTTTTCCTAAACCAGACATCACACCACCTGTAACAAATATGAATTTTGGATGGATAACCATAACTTTATAGAAAAGGTAATTCCATCATTCTATAATTAAGTGTTTATTAAAAAAATTTCAACGTAATCAATCAAACATTTGGTTTATTGGCTGGAACAAAAATTGAAAATGAAAGGTTTTTGTATCTCGGTTAGTTAAATAAGAGTATCCCAGTTATGAATTCTTTTAGAGTTGAAGATGGTAGTTCTGAAAAAAACAACAGCAATAACATCAACGGCAGAAACAACAAAATATTAAAAGGAAAAAATGCGATAGACACACTCCATGACAATATAACTAAGGAAAATGAAAAAAACATTAACCTAAAAATCTCAGAAATTTATGGGGTTGACTATGATGAAGCAAATGAAATTCACATGAACTATCATACACTAAGAATAAAAAACCTTGTTAAAAAATCCGAAATATTGCATAAGATGAGCTCTACATTGGAAAACTTTTTTGATATCTCAATCTTATCTTCAAAGGTTGTGACTGGAGAGATTACGGAGAATACTTGTCTGGATATCCTAATCAATACAATAAAAAACCACAAAGAATATCAAAAGAAAGACAGGTACATTAACTTTTACAGGTAATCCTGAATAATGATTGATATTTCAAAACAAAACAAATTGTTATTTATAATAAATCAGCTCATCCTAACATGACCTTTAGTAATCTAAAGTTTTTTGGCAATAAATCCATTTTAAAAACCCTTGTAGATAATTCATTCAAGGCTATAGACAATGGATCTTATGAAATAAAGACTGGTGTTGATTTTAGCAGCCATGCCACCATAGACCTTGGAAAAAATTTGAGCAATTGCAGACATGTGCCGTTAATAACCGAATTGAAATTTTCATCCCCTTCAAAAGGCACAATATTGGACACTAATAGTGTAAATTTGGAGACAACAGTAACAGAGATGGAGATCGCACACTCATCTGGAGTTTCCATATTGACTCAACCGTTTCTTTTTAACGGTTCCATAGATCACATTTTAAAAGTCAGAAAAAAAACCACAATGCCAATTTTAATGAAGGACATTATTGTAAGTGAAATCCAAATAAATACGGCAAAAAAAATAGGTGCAGATTGCATTTTGTTTATCAAAACAATTTTTGATAGGAACATGACTGAGGGAAGTCTTGAAAAACTTGGGGAATACGCCAAAAAATTGGGCTTGCAGGTAATTATTGAAACCCATTCCAAAGAGGAATTTGAAGACGCCATAAAATTAAACAGGAAAAGTGACCGGTTGTTTGACATCATTGGAATCAACAACAGAAACCTGGATACGCTGAAAATAGATTTAGATACAACAAAGCAAATCCTACAATCCTGTGATAAAGAAAATAACCTAATCCTATCGGAGAGTGGAATTTACTCTAAGAAAGATATTATTTATCTAAAGGAATTCGGAGCCGATGCATTTCTGGTTGGAACAAGCCTAATGGAAAACATCGATAACTTGGGTAGGGAAATCAACAAGCTCTACCTAGCATATTAGGTACAAAATAGATAAAGTATTAAGTAACATTATTTAATTTTATTTAACTTTACTGATGAAACAAAGTAATATAGGAAAATTTGGCATTTTTGGGGGAAGGCATGTTCCTGAAACATTAATACCAGCTTTAGATGAATTGGATTACAATTATCAAAAACTAAAAAAAAATAAACAATTTCAAAAGGAATTGACTTACCTATTGCAAAACTATGCCGGTAGGCCAACTCCATTATACTTTGCAAAAAACCTAACTAAATATCTGAAAGGCCCAAAGATTTTTTTAAAAAGGGAGGATCTTTTGCATAGTGGTGCACACAAGATTAACAATACAATAGGCCAAGGCTTGCTTGCCTACAAAATGGGAAAAAAAAGGATAATTGCGGAAACAGGTGCCGGGCAACACGGTGTGGCAACTGCAATGGCCTCAGCAATATTTGGCTTGGAAACCGTGATATACATGGGTGCAAAAGATGTCGGAAGGCAACAATCAAATGTTTTTAGGATGAATTTACTCAACGCAAAGGTTCACCCGGTTACCTCAGGTTCAATGACACTAAAGGATTCCGTTAATGAGGCATTGCGGGACTGGATAACGAATGTGGAAACCACTCATTACTTGATAGGAACGGTTATGGGACCGCATCCCTTTCCCACAATGGTAAGGGATTTCCAAAGCATTATAGGAAGAGAAATCAAAGAACAAATAACCCAAGAAACAGGATCGTTACCTGACTCAATTATTGCGTGCATTGGAGGCGGAAGTAACGCAATAGGTACATTTTTCCCATTCATAAACGACAACAAAGTTCGGCTTTATGGGGTTGAGGCCGGGGGCAAAGGGGTAAACTCAAAACACCATGCTGCAACCTTATCCCGAGGCAGAATTGGCATCCTGCACGGAATGAAGAGCTATTTTCTTCAGGATGAATACGGGCAAATAAAGGAAGCCCATAGCATATCCGCAGGGCTTGACTATCCCGGTGTAGGTCCAGAACACGCATATCTCCGGGACAACAAAAGAGTGAGTTACTCTGTCGTAACAGATGATGAAGCTATTAGAGCGTATTTGCTTTTATCAAAATTGGAAGGAATTATACCAGCTTTAGAGTCGTCACACGCTATAGCATATTTAGTTAAAAATTCAAAGAAATTTTCCGAAGACAATATTGTCGTTGTTACCATTTCAGGGAGGGGGGATAAAGACCTTCAAATAGTTAAGGAAAGGTTGGAAGAAACGGGGAGTTTCAAGGAAAGCAACAAAACAGGTGTCGAAAAAAAGGCGATTAGTGATGCCTGAAACTGAAAGAAACAAAGTCAGCATGCTATTTGAAAAGCTTTCAAAAAAAGGGGAGAAAGCCCTAATTTGCTATGTTGTTGGCTGTTATCCCGATATAGAAACATCTAAGGAGATTGTCAGTACTTTGATAGATTCGGGTGCAGACATAATCGAAATTGGAATACCATTTTCGGATCCCATGGCAGACGGGCCAATAATCCAAGCCGCATCCCTAAAAGCATTGGCCAGGGGAATAACCCCATCCACATGCTTTAGATTTGTAAACGAAATGAAAAAAAAATACAGCAACACCCCTTTCCTTTTTATGACCTACTCCAATATTGTTTTTTCAAACAACCTTAGAAATTTTCTGACCGCCGCAAAAAAAAACCAAGTAGATGGTTTTATAATCCCGGACTTAAACATTGAGGAATCGCAAGAGTATGTTGGCATCGCAAGGCAATTGGGGCTGGCAACCATCTTTCTGTCTGCACCTAACACCGCAAAAAAAAGATTGGTCGAAATAGCATCCATTTCCTCTGGATTTGTATATATGGTCTCAATATTTGGAACCACCGGCTCAAGGTCCAAATTTGAAAAGTACACTTTTGACGCCGTGTCAAAAACCAAGGAAATTACAAACAGACATAAAATTCCTTTAGCGGTTGGTTTTGGAATAAGTAACCCAAAGGATGGGAGAAACATGATAAAATCTGGCGCTGATGGAATAATAGTTGGTAGCTCCCTACTGAAACTAATTCTTGAAAATGAAAACGACAAGGAAAAAATGCTGTTTTATTTGGGTAGTTTTATAAAGGAATTAAAAGGCGTTTGCAGATGACCATGTTCTGCCATGATCCAAAAAACACCAATAAAATATGAATGAAATTGAATTAAAGATAAAATTTATCGATTACCTTAGGTCTAACAGCTATCACAATTTTTTCTCAGGGTATACCTACAAACCCGACAACATCATAGAAATAAAAAATGAGGGATTGAACAAAAGATTTGACCTCATTTTAGCAATGATTAAAACTAAAGAGATAAAGATGAAGGACATAAAAAACAAATCCATTGAGATTGATGAGGACATAAAAAGCATTTTTTTTTAGAAACCAGTTACTC
>JACDHC010000258.1 GCA_013821245.1 Candidatus Nitrosopumilus sp. | reverse complement strand
TATAAAATCCACTTTGGAGACATTCCTTGTGGAGTTAGAAACAGAATAAGCAAAAGTTGGAAAATGATGTGGATAGTAAGATTGTTTTAAATAAGCCTGCAGATAAAATCACCATTAAAGGTATAGACGGCAATATGGCAATACCCATGCTGTCATAATGATAATGTTTATTGAAAAAATTAAGATTTGGTTTCTCACGCGCAAAACAGTTTGTTATCCAAGATATTAATAAGGATTAATCCATGATTTACTGTTACCAAAATTTAATAACATGTTAGTGGAACAAGTGTGAAAACCCAACGAATCCGTTAAAATTTAAATGCATCATGGTTTAGGTGTAAGTCAATACACCAGTTTGTGTTTTCAAGTCAATCATCATTAAACCATGCAGATGCAGTAGCCAATCTCCTTTATCTTTATTTCAGAATTGGCCTTAAGCCTGTGCATACCAGAGCACCCTGCTACACATATCCACCATAACCAGAATAATTGCATTTAGTGGCTTGGAAAAGGGCGCCCATATCGTAATAGGCAATGACCCTGAAACTAAAGTTATTCTGACAAAAAGAGAGCAAATACTATTGACTTGTAGGATTTTGGCATATAAAATCAATAGGAGAAGAAACTGAACAGGCATATTCACTATTGCAAGGAATAATCCCACCAGAAAATGAATTACCACCATATATTCATAGTAGGAATGAAAAAGAGGCTTTCTTTATCCGGGAAGGTAGTGTCATAACTTAGCACGGAAACAAGATGATTTCGGCCGTTCCTGGTGATTACCTATATCCAAAATGGGAATGTCCCAAAAAGTCAAAAATATTGGCAACACCAAAGGATGACTAACAGTTGTACTATCCCTCCGGGATTGAAAAGTTACTTGAAAAAGGGACTCGAGTTCAAGATGTTTCTTGTTTTGATTTTAAAAGTATGCGCAATCATTCCAAGTCTCTTGGTCACTCTGATCGTTTAAAAACTTTGGAAGAATATGGCATCTGAAGTCTACGGATTATGGATCTAGTGCGAACCATGACTAAAAAAACATGGTAGTAATTAGGCTTTATTGTAAATGTTTTTTCGATGACAACAGTCAATTCAGAAATAGAGATAAACGCACCATTAGAAAGAGTTTTTGAAGCTAAAGTTGTATTGCCTCTCTCTTTCTGTTTTCTAGTTCATCAATCCCATCTTGAGTAATTTGGTAGTTTTCGCCATCCGGAGAATGGATAAGACTTTGAGCGATCAAGTCCTCAATGGCTTGATCTAGTAGGGGAGACATTGCAGTGTCTATGGATCCCATCAATTCTCCGATGCTTATTGAAGTGTCGCCTCTTGAGTCATACTTGGATGATAACCTATCTAATACAAAACCTTCAACATTGTGAAGGGCTCCATTGTCTTCCTCAGAATTGGACATTTTATCCATGATATTAAGTGTATCCTACGCTTAAATTCTTATCTTTACTATTTGCCTATAACACAACGGTCCAGGGGAAGAATAGGCCAATATGAGGATACAGGGTCAATCTGATACATTCAACCGATCTCTTAAAGTTGCAAAGGCGTTATACCAGTTTACTAAAACAACCCATCTCCAGTTTGTAAACTGATACAAAAATACAAATCTGAAAATGTAATAAAAAGAAAAGAAACACAAAATCAGAAAACCTAAAAACATTAACACCAATAGGCATAGGTTAGCCTAAAATCCATATCTTTGGGCATATTGTGGTTATTTATGCAATACTTTTAGACATGTAATCTATTTGGAGTAACAGATAATGAAACAATTGAGAAAGACATCTAATGAAGAAAGGCAACTTCTCTTACAGTTAGTAAAAAGATGTGAATATTATAACCTAAACGAAAATCAATCTTTTGAATGCATGAACAAGATATTGGTATAAACGTTTCCAGGAGATCTTATTGCATATTCAAACGCGAATTATGTTATCGTGATGTTTCTATTTAAAGTATTAACGCATTTATAAAACAAGTTCAAAAAATATTATTTAAGGATATAAAACATGTTAATTTATATCAGAACCAAAGCATAGTCTTACCACATCCTTAAAACCATAAATTATATTCATTTATGCTATGCATATACAAACCATCGCCTAACCTATTCATTGAACAGGAAACCCCGATCAGAATATTTGGTTCTTTTTTATTACTAGCACAACCGCAATAATCCTATACTTTAAAGCCATTCTCCAAATATGCGGATTCCTAATTTCTCTAAAGATGATACTATTGGTTCATCTATTCCAAAGTATTTATAGTGTCTTTACTGGCGGTTAGTGTCATCCTTTTTCTTTAATGGTCATATCTAATAAATCATATCCACCAATCTCTATAGCATATACTTGTTTGTGACCATTATATGCAATAATTTGATAATCAATTAGATAAAGCGAATACTTCGTGAGTTTATTAGACGACAATGGCAATATTATTTGTATTTCATATTCAATCTCGTTAAAGAGATCATTGATACAACATACTAATATTGGTTCCACAATGGCCGCCTGTAATGTTGGTGTTCTTGTGCTTTTATCATGATTATTGGAATCCAATTTTACTTGTTCCTATAGAACTGGTCAAGTCAAGAAACCCATAACTTTACTCAGATAGGGTATTCGCAGTAGCTGAAACCTATTCGACACATTAGTGAATATTTGTTTAACCAAAAATGATTGTTACCTATTAAAGAGTACTATTTTTGTTTTAAAAATACGATATTTTGTTTAAGTTTATTTTTAAACCATTTGCATGAATAAATATGGAA
>JACDHC010000257.1 GCA_013821245.1 Candidatus Nitrosopumilus sp. | reverse complement strand
TCACATACCCCTTTGACAAATTGAAGGATTTGTGTCATTATACGTTGCAAAGGCGTTTGGATGAAAGCCAAAAAGAAGAAAAAAAGATAGAACGGTCATTATAACAATTACAGATCCTGATTTGATTGATTTCATACAACAGTTAAGTGGGCATTGCTTTTAAAAATGCCTTGTATTAGGTCAAATTAAACAAAATTATTGATACGAGATTTATTATTTCGTAAGTTTATGTAGTTGATGCATTTTTTAGTATGCACTCTGCAACATTAAATTCATTGATATTTTTATTGTAACCTTGTGTAAAGACCAAAAGGTTTTACCTGTAAACCAAATAAACAATCAAAAACAATTTTTTTTTGATGACTTTATCTAATCTACTTAACTAGCTTATTGCACAGGGTGAAAAAGATATTTTTTTTGTTTACGCAAGATGCAATCCGTTTCAATGTTGATGGGGTGGAGGGTAGATGGATAAGTTATAGTTTTGTTCCATTAAAAATCAGTGATTGAAAAGATGACAGCCTGGTATCAATATTATCTGTCCGTGCGATAACATATCCTGAACCTTGTTTTGCCGCCTCAACAAAACCGTTTTTATCTTTGACTTTGTCATGAGACTTTAATTTAGACAAATCATTTAAGGTCCAGTATGGAATTTCTTCACCGGTACCATTATCGATGAATGTTTGAATCACCCTTCTATCATTGTTTATTAAAAACGTTTTTACCTTTAGTTCTATGTTCTCTTTATTTGTTAAATTATTTATGAAAACCGGGTCACCATTTTTGTTCAAATTGTGAAAAATAAAATCAGATCCTGCAAATTGTTTCATTTGATCATAGTCATACTTTGAATATGTCCCATTTTCACGATATTCTAAAATATTTGGATTTTTATCATTTGACACGTCAAATAAAACGCCAAAACCTCTTTCTTCGTTTGAGGAGTTGCTTCCGTGACGGCCTGTATTAAATTGCAAAACCACATATTTTTCGTTTTGGTAGATACCTGCAGGTTCCCTAAAGAATTCATTAATGTTGCCAGTCCAAATGATTTCTTGATTTTTTGCAGAAGACATGTCAGTTGATCCATCAAGATTTTCTCGCACTATCTTCAATCGAGGGGAATTAATATCATCATTCTGGGTTTGGATGTGTTTCTGAAAATCCAAAGTTACTTTAATTTTTTTTTGGGGATTAATGGGATCTTTTATTTTATAAGAATAACTTTGATTGAATTTTGTATCTGCTATTAATAGGCCGTTATTATCAAAATTACTTGCATTTAATTTATCTATATCTAGATCATTTGACTTACATGGTGCCTTGGATTTGTTCTCTAAAAAAAGAGGACATGAGTTGGTGGGCAACACCTTAAAAAATAAACATTTTTCACTATACTTGATATTATCACTAAATTTTTTTTCCATAACTTTTTTATCGGTATCATCTTTCACCACGATGGAGGAACTATTACTGTTAGGCAAAGATGAGCAATGGGATACATCTGTAGTATTTATCAAAACAAACGGTTTTTTGCGGTTAGAATCTGTCCAAACATCTTTAGTTTCAACACATGAAAGCAGGTTTAGAATAAACAAAGCAATCAATAACATGATAGAACCATTTAACCAGTTTAATGCAATTGATTTCATCGTTATTTAACAAACGTTATCAGCCGATCTATATTTGAGATAACGAGATATTGAATTGAGGTTTAAAATTGTGAATACATGAAGATGAATAATCCTGTAAGATAAATATATAATTTTTACTAATAATTTATTTAGGTTCTTTATATCTATTGTTAATACAATAGACAATGAATATAGGGATAAAGTGTAAATAATCTTATTTTGTATTTTATAATCAAAAATATCCTTATTAAGATATTCCAATTTATATATAGGAATGACTATGGTTACTGGTTTATCCGTTTTAGATTTCAAAGTCATCAAAGAATTTTGGGATGCATATAATTTATCTGATGGAACAATCTTAAAAAATAGGGTAATTTTAACCGGGGTTAAAAAATGGGATAATAGTTCCAAAGAAAACAAAGGCAATGAATATGAATTTGACTTTCAATCAATACAGTCTTTTATTTTTTCTAAAAAATCAAAAGGCAATCCACATACTAAACTTTATACAAAACAAGAACTTGATGCGTCATATAAAATAGATATTGTTCACAATACCATTTCAGAAAAATGGAATGAATATGTAATTAACGACGATGGGACAAAATTAAAATTAAAAAGCACAATTACTAGAATCACAAAATCAGACATCTTTTTACAAAATGGGGATCCAATTTATAATGTTAAAATTAAGATTCTATCCAAGGTAGTTAGGCCTAAAGCTTGAAATGCCTTAAAGGCAGTTAACCGTTAAAATTTATTAAACAAATTAATGCATTGCTAGAAGTTCTATGATTTTAAATTTATATTGTGCTGCATACAATCTAATATCATGATACTAACATAACGAAAACGTGAATGTAGTGTGTTTCAATAACCAATATAAAAACATAAAAAGCAACTAATTCAACAATCAAAAACAATTAGGTATATGACAACAAATTTTAAATACGCTGAATTATAAGGGGACATCGTTTACTCTTCAGTTTGATATTGATTAATGAAATGGTATAATTGATAGTTGTATTCCTTACCCGTCAGCGATAACATCAAATACGCTTTTGATATTGTTAATTATAAGATAAAAAAATAGTTTATTGTAAGGAATAGGGAAAGTCTGAGATACACGCCTAATTAACAAAAATTTGAGTTTAT
>JACDHC010000256.1 GCA_013821245.1 Candidatus Nitrosopumilus sp. | reverse complement strand
GATGTATGGCATAGATCATATCCTCCAGTCTGGTTCTATTTCTTGTTTGACAAATCATGAATCATAGAAGCAAAGGATTGTTATAGCTTTTTCGTTAACTTTACAGAGCCGGCAAATACAATGTAAAAAATAAAAGGAATGCTACAATTAATGTGTTCTAGCGACTTTAACTAACTCCCGTAGATGGGACAATGACCTTACCTGTGCACCGTTTACCTTTTTGTATAGACCCCAGAACTGTTCATTTGTGATGTCTTTTCTTTCTTTTAGCATTTTCAAATGGCGTCTCATAGAGCGTACTTTTATAACATAAACTTCTTTTTTGCCCACTCTGGCGGTTTTTTTTCCTTTCTTCGATCCCGGCCCAGTTCCATGTTTCTTCTTGATTTGTAACTTTGTTCTCGTCCTTCCCCTAGAAGTGCCTTTGATCTTTGCAGTCCAAATAGAACCATTTTTCACTAAAGATTTTATGTTTTCACGAGTGATTGAATCTGCGACATCATCCAATTTATCGGGTTCAAATCTAACACGATTGATACCAACTCCAAGGATTCTAGAAACCAATTCTCTTTTTTTACGAATATTAACTACCATGATTATTACACCTTTTGTTCTTTTTTATCAGAGACTGTTTTTTCAGAAGATGTTGTTGTTTTTGTTTGTGTTTTTTTCCCATTAAGCAACTTGATTCCCAATGATTGGGCCCTTTCGATTATTTCCAATCGTTTTTTATTTCCTACAGTATGTGCTATACGCGCTGCATCTTTCTTTTTATCCAATAACGATAAATCGTTAACGTTGTAAACCAGATTATCTACAAAACCTGAAGGATGTAATCCACGAGCTAGTTTTGGACCACCGTAGCCAATTTTTACTAACGGTGGAACTCCAGAAAATTGTTTGCGCATTTTATTATCAATGCCATCGGGCTTTCTCCAATTGGTCGCTAATCTTTTATATCTCCAGCTTTCCTGTCGTTTAAATTTTGGGCGTCGGTCGGAAATCTTTTTACGTTGTTCAAGGAGCTCGCTATTGATTACCATTATGACTTTTTATTTTTCTTTGAATAAATAAATATGTTTCCGACAAATAAATAACTTAAACTCATACATATAATAATAATCCAAAGATGCGTTATAGGACACCAATATTAAAAGTAAAAGCATAAAACTATAAGATATAAAAAAAGAAAAGGATAAAAGGTTTTGAAAGTAATGATATTCCAATGAATAAGTATGAATTACCGCCAGTACCATATAGTTATGATGCTCTAGAGCCACATATTGATGCAAAAACTATGGAAATCCACCATACAAAACACCATCAAACCTATACCAACAATCTTAATGCAGCTATTGAAAAATGTTCACAAGATATTCAAAATAAAGATATACCAGAAATACTATCCAAACTAGATCAAGCACCAGCCGAATTAAGGGGAGCAATTAATTTCAATGGAGGCGGATTTGATAATCACCGCATATTTTGGAATAATTTGTCCCCAAATGGTGGTGGAGAACCAAGTGGTTCAGTTTCAGATGCAATAAATTCATCGTTTGAAAGCTTTGCGAATTTTAAGGAAAAATTCTCTACCGCAACAATAGCCATTCAAGGCAGTGGTTGGGGATGGTTGGTATATAATCCATCGAGTAGAAAGGTAGAATATAGATCAATGCCAAACCAAACAAGCCCTAGAACAGAAGGATTAGTGCCCCTTTTAGGGTGTGACGTGTGGGAGCATGCATACTACCTGAAGTATCAAAACAAGAGACCAGACTATGTTAATGCATGGTGGAATCTGATTAACTGGGATGATGTAAGTAACAGATTTGATAAGGTAAGAAGCTAACCAAATTATTTTTTTGTTTTAACCACAAATTATTTTACCAATTAAATAACCGTTTAATTTAAATCAATTCGTCCAAATCCTTCCCTGACTGTGGTATTAACATTCATAGTATAGTCATGGATCTTTATAGAATAGTCATTTAGGATAGTCATCATCTTATCGTCGATATTTTTACTCATATAAAAACCAGGGCAGTCGCCAGTAAGTTGAAAAGAAGCATGAACAGACATGCGGTTATTTTCGTATTGGCTCCAAGAGAAAAATGGATACAACCAACAAACTCCGGGTTTATCGGGATGAAGATTACAAAAACCAAGATCGTCTAAAAATCGGCAAGAAAGAGGTTTTCCATCATCATTCTCAGTTTCGTCAGTTTTTCTTTTTAAATTGATCATCGTTAACGTAGATATGAGTTTGGAATTATCAGAATTGACTGTAGAATTGTTATCCCATGATGCAACGTATGTTTCATTCGTTATGAAATCGGATTTATTTTTATAACCCAATGCTTTTGAAATTATTGCAATATCATCAACAGTTAAAGGTAAACGGCCTTGTCGATCACAACAATTGTGGCAATCGGGCCATAAACAATCCCATAAAAGAAAAAGAGAAGAATTTATTACATATGGAATATGAAAAGTAACTTGATTTACCTTAATCTGATAATCTTGCAAATCAATCCTTTTTCCTAAATGTAAATCCCTCACAATCGGATCTATATCCCATTTTTTTGAAAGCATATCAAGGGATATGGAAATAAGGGTGGTTTCATCAGAACCAGAATTTGAAATAGACATCAGATGTAAGATTATAAAACCCGTTGTTTAAATGTGACTATGATATCAAACAAAAAGATAGTGAACCAAATAAAAAAAACATGTCATTAGAAAATTCCAAATCCAAAGAAAGAAAAAAAGGAAAACATGCGTCTTCAACAGAAAATCGTCG
>JACDHC010000255.1 GCA_013821245.1 Candidatus Nitrosopumilus sp. | reverse complement strand
ATAAAACTGTTTGTTAATTCATATCCAAACTATTTGTGATTATTCAATAAAGATATAAAAAGGTCAAAAGATTTTCGTAGAATAATGTTTAATCAACACATGATAACTAACGTGTAATGTTATTATTGACCTTTTACAAATATTTGTCGTATTTTGGGATAAAAGAATTTGTGGTATAACTTCTTATTAATTTTTATTGCTTTTACATAGTTGTTGTATTTCTATCTGATATGACATAAATTATAGTTCAATCTTTTCAAAACATGCTTATTATATCATTATTTTTCTTAGTTCAAAATAGTTGGTTAGCATTTATAAAACTATACGCAAAATGTCTTTATGTATTAAAGATCAATAACGCTAAACACATTTACCTATTATAAAATTGATAATTGACGAAAAAAGACTATAACTATTATAACTGTAGAGGGAGTCTCTTTTCAGAAAATTATCCTTTTATTATTTGTAACAGGTTGGTACTATAATTTAAAAAAGTTTTAGTTTCTAGATACTATCTATTATTAGTCACAATGTTGGTTGACTCTTTGTCCTAATATACTTGTATTATCACATGCATTGGTGTTACAAGAGTTTAAATTTATAAAACTATTATTATAAGAACAATCCACATTGGGTGCGTTAACACTTTGCACTCCTACTACCATTGCTGAAACAGCAAATGCTGCTACGATTGCTATGATGCTTATTAGTACTAATTTTTGATTCAAAATAATCAATAATGTTAGGACATTATACTTTATAATATAATAACATTTTTCTATAATATTCTACTATCAAAATAAGGTAATTATTTTGATGGCGTGTTTGTTTAAAGGCCTTCGGGGGGATTTGAACCCCCCTCAAGCGGTTTCAACCGCCAATAAGAATGGCGTCCACAGCCGCCTATACTAACCAGGCTATACTACGAAGGCCACGATTTTAAAAATAAATATTTCGCAATAATATATAATTGTTTTAAAGTTGGTTGTAATTGCTTGTATGTGTGTTTATATGTTTTGGATTTAGATTTAGATTAAGATTTAATTAAAAATTTCCTCTGTTTATAAAACTTATATTTGTATCTGTGATCATAAATGAAATGAGCTGTTCTGGTGAGGTATATTCCCATGAGATGTCCGCTGATGACAACCTGATTCAGATTACTCCTTCTATTAAAAAAAAACTAAACAAAGCAAAGTATGGGGTCTTTAATCACTCTGCCGTTGAGTTGTGTCACTGGACAAAGAAATCCTTTTCAGATGATGCGACTTGCTACAAACACAAATTTTATGGCATTTCAACTCACCGGTGCATGGAAATGACCCCCTGTGCGATGAATTGTGAAAACAGGTGTATTTATTGTTGGAGACCCACCGAATTCTATGATACCTTGGAAATGCCTGCTCACCTAGTTGATGGTCCTGAACTAATCGTCCACAGCCTTTTGGAAGAGCGGAGAAAGCTGATATCTGGTTTTTATGGCAAAAAGAATGCCAATGCTGCTAAACTGGATGAGTCTCTCTTTCCAGAACACTATGCCATTTCCCTTTCTGGGGAACCCACGATGTACCCTAAACTGCCTGAACTCATAAAATATCTAAAAAATCTAAAGGCGACAAAGTCTATTTTCCTTGTAACTAATGGGCAGGAGCCGGATATGCTGTATAGGCTTCAGGAGGAGGATGCCCTGCCAACCCAAATTTACCTATCGACAAACGCCTCCAACAAGAACATGTTTTACAAAATAAACGGCCCAAGGCACAAAGACGCTTGGGAGCGGTATCTTAAAAGCCTGGAGTTTATTTCAACTGCAAAAACAAGAACGGTTCTGCGTGTGACCCTTATACGCAACTTCAATGATGATGAAAAACACTATTCAGAGTTTGCAAGTTTGATGGAGAAAGGCTCGCCTCATTTTATCGAGTTAAAATCATACATGCATATTGGAATGTCCATTAACAGATTGGAGGCCTCCAACATGCTGGAGATGGATGAAGTCAGAAACTTTTCGCAAGGCATCAACAAATACCTTTTGGGATATTTGACAATGGATGAGAGTGTAATCTCTAGAATAGTTGTGTTGCAAAATACTAAACGCCCTGTGTCCCGCTGGGTTGAAAACTATGCGCTATCATCCTGATTACTAACAAAACCGGTCCTTTACCTATCCATTTTCTATGTTGTCTGCTTCTTAACTTTGATGATTGTATTTTAGTTTGTGCCATGTTAAAAATTGTCTAAATGCTTTTGATCTGTGTGATATTTCATTTTTCCTTAAAATGTTTAGTTCTCCGTATGTTTTATCTTCTTTTTCGGGTTTAAAAATAGGATCAAATCCCCAACCTTTGGGGAAAATCTCTGTAGTTATATGGCCAGCCGTCTGGCCGTTAAATGTTTCAATGGTTTTTCCGTCATAAAAAGAAAAAACAGACAAAAAATGCGCCCTTCTGTTTTTATTGCTTCCGAGTAAATTCAGTATCCCCTTATTCCCTATGGTCTTAAACACAAAAGATGCGTATATCCCTGGAAATCCGTTTAACCCATCTATGAATAATCCATCATCCTCTACAATAACAGGTTTTTTTATGGCATTGAAGGCCTTTTTAGCTTTATCTTCTGCAACCTCTATTATTGACTCTGACTGTATCTCTTTGATTGCAAGGTTTGAAAAGAGGATTTCAATATTTTCCTTATTTTCCTTATTTTGATTTTCAAAAAGGCTTTGTATCTCTAAAAACTTATTTTCATTACTGCTGGCAAAATAAACGAAGGTCATCTATGTAATCCTTTATACATAAGATATCC
>JACDHC010000075.1 GCA_013821245.1 Candidatus Nitrosopumilus sp. | reverse complement strand
GCAAAGTGTTGTAAACAGATTGAAGTAACAGTGTTTCATGTCCATCTGTTCCATGCACACTTGTATTCCGTGTTGAGATTGCGTTTGTAGAATTGTTCTTGCTATTGGTAGTAGTGGTGGTGGTGGTGGTGGTGGTGGTGGAGGTATAGGTGGTTGGTGGCTCACCATCCATAGAGGAGTTTATCAAGCAAATATTTTGAATGGCATCATTAACCGCATTGAGACTGCCATATTTGATAAGAATTTCCCTAGGCTTAAGACTACTTTTGATTATTTTGTTTTCGGTGGAATCAGTCAGGGATTTGGTTTGATTGCCATTTTTCCTATTGCCTGCGCCGCTACTTCCACCATAGATAGCAAATCCAACCTCTAAATCAACAGGCCGCCAATTGCTAGTGCCATATTTTGCATTGATCCACTTTGCAACATTCTCAACATTTGGCAGTACCGCACTCAGCATGAGGATTCTAATTTTTTTGTCAAAAAGGGTTATGACTTTTGTAATCGAAGATTCAAGTGTAGGTCCCCTCTCTGCATCGCTTATCATGTGCGCCTCATCCACTACCAGCAAACCTACTTTTTTCAACCAGCCATTAACAAAGCGGATACTATTTAGCACAGAATCAAATTTTTCATAGGTCATGGAAACTATATCAAATTTTGAGTAATCAATATTGTCTTTTGTTTCATCAGGGTTTGCCGATGATATACACGACCATCCATATTTGCCGTAGTACTCAAAATCTTGTCTTTTTTCTTCGGCTATTGCTTTATATGGAGAAATATATACAACTTTTTGTCCTTTTTTTAGAGCATCAACAATACGCAGTTGTGCGAGTGCTGTTTTTCCTGTCCCTGTGTTTGTGGCAACGATGTAATTAAAGGAATATTGGATAAAGTCTTTACTCAGTATTTCTTTTTGGGCACCATTAAAATCTGAAAACCCGTCTACAGAAATTAGATAATCTATGGCTTCAGGATGAATAGTGTGCATATAAAAAGATCGATAAGATTATACCAACACATATTTTTTAGTTTAATGCAATGCTTGCCTTGGTTTGTTTTTATTGTGGATTTAAGGCCAATTAGGCATGAAATGCCATTGCTATGGTGTTTCTTTTGATTTTTTTAGTTGTCGCCTGAAAATAATCCCAACCAATGGGTTTATAGCATACGGAATTGTGTGTTTTAACCAAACACCTGCCCTCATATAAAAGGGAACCATTATCTCAAGTCGGGGAGAGTTTGCTGCTGCAAGTATAGCTTCTGACACCTTTTCCGGTTTAAGCATAAAGAGGGTATAGTTGGGGACATGGTCTCCGAATGACACATTACTGAAAAAGTTGGTCTTTACGCCTATAGGGCTCACCACAGTTATGCCCACACCAGTCCCATGCAATTCATGAAGCAACGATTCGGAGAATCCCAACATGGCGTATTTTGATGCACAATATGCCGCCAGTCCGGCAACACCAAAGCTAGCCGCAACAGAGGCAACATTAACTATATGTCCCGATTTTCTTGAGAGCATGGAATCCAAAAACAATTTTGTGCAATATATCATGCCCAAGTAATTTGTGAATGTAACTGATTCGATTTCTTCGATGCTTTGGTTTTGTACTTTACCATAAATCCCAAACCCGGCATTATTAACCAAAACATCAATAAATCCAAATTTCTCAAGCAGCTCTCTACCCATATTGGCAACTTCCGCTTTTTTTGATACGTCACAAGGGTAGACAGCTGTTTCGCATGTAAAGTGTATTTTTAACGATTTTTCCACTTCTTCTAGTTTTGGTTTGGATCTGGCTACCAGTATAATGGTTTTTGCACAGTTCTTTGCAAAATCAATTGCTGTTTGCCGCCCTATTCCGGAGGATGCACCTGTTATCAATACAACCTTTCCTTTGAATTTGTTTCCACTATCACTTTTCTTTTTTATGCCCAAAATAATGCAAACCTAACATGCAGAAAAAACAATAAATCAAGTGACTATATTTTTGTTTTTAAAATTCTGATTTGACGATACAGGCAATGAAAAGCAAAATCATGATAACATCACCATCGCCCCCCCCCCTCCCAACAACAACCGTGGTGTTGTAGATGAAAGGGGCAAATCATGCCACAAATTGCTGTATCAACTGTCAACAAACAGAAATTGGCGAAATAAACCTTTTTTAACACATGTCAAAATTAACATGATTTTTTTTCTCTTGCCGTATACTCAAACGCCACAATAAAAAAAATGTGTTTACGGCAAAGTGATCTTCTTTATCTTAATGGATTGCGCCGTTGTGCCCAGTCTATAATTGAACCATCGTATACCCGTACATTATCAAATCCCGCCTGTTTTAACTGCAAATATTTGTGAGATGCCCTCATCCCAGCATGACAGTAACATATAACCTCCTTGTCGTTGGTAATGCCTTTCTCTTCAAAATCTTTTCTCAACGCGTCTTTTTCTTTAATCATTTGCCCATAATCGCCCAACCCGTCTTCCCAATTGTGCAAGATTGATCCCGGAATCCTCGCCTGAAAATGCTCTTGGGGAGTCCTTGCATCAACTATTATAACATTTGGATCATTTTGTTTTTCCTTTACTATCTGCTCATCTGCTCTTGTCGCATGATTTATTTTTGCGACAAATTTAACATCCATATCAATTGTCAAGTCTTTTGCTTTAGGGTCGGGAGTAGTAGCGGCATCAACGGAATGTCTTGTAGTGATGGGCAAACCGGCTTTCTGCCATCTGCTGTATCCCACATCCAAAAGCTTTACGTCTGAATGCCCATAATATATCAATGTCCAGACTATTCTCGCAGCAGACGGATCAGGGTATTCACCGTAGACCACAACGGTCTTAGAGGCATCAATGCCAAGGTTGCTGAAGACCTTCTCTGCTGTTTGAGGGCGCATAACCAAGTTAGAGCCGTTATCGTCGATAAAAATAACTTGTTCGATATCCAGAGGCAGTGCATTTTTAACATGTCCAAACCCATAAGGCATCAGTCCCCTTCCATCTATAACTACAACATTTGGATCATTCAAATGGGACAAAAGCCAATTTGCATCTACAGTTACCGCCATGTAAAAGAATCAGACTTGGTTTTGTTTAAAGATATTGTATTCCTTTAGACTCTATAGAAATCATAATACACAGGACGACACATATAACTAGCAACCTGTCTCAATCGATAAGCAAGCTTGAATTTTTAAGGAATTTTCCATTTTCCAATCCAAGAGTCAACCAGGAAATGGTATCAGATGAGATATGCAATGCCTTTAATTCAGGCTATAGACACATCATCCTGGAAGCACCTGCAGGGTTTGGAAAAAGCCCTGTGGCAATAGCGCTAGCTTTGAGCCTAGGTTCAAGCTACATATGCACCTCCACCAAGGATTTACAAACTCAATATTCCAAAGATTTTCCGTACATCAATGTGGCAAAGGGAAAAAACAATTTTCCATGTTTAGTAAAACAGGATTTTATAAGAAATGGCACTTACCGCTGTGGAATTTGTGTTTCAGACAATCCAGATGAATGCTTTCATACAACGGTACAATATGGCCCCTGTATAACAGACGAGTCCTTTAGGGGAAGTGGCTGCAAATACAGAACATTTGCAAAGGATTATGAGATAACCGATAAAGGAACAAAAAAAGAACACACCAATATTTTTAGTGAACGAAAGCAATTTTATCAAAATGAATATCACCAATGGTTAACAATAAAAAACCTTAAAGAACAAAGAAAGGAGTGGATGCCGTGTGAGTATTTTGATCAACTAAATGTTGCATTGACCTCAAGCCACTCCATATTCAATTATTCCATTTTCTTGGCGCTATTGCCATACAAGAAAAGTTTTCATGAAAGAGAGCTATTGGTATTAGACGAAGGGCATCTGTTAGAAACAGAAATTGTAAAGTTTAGAGGATTGGCAATATCTAAAAGGAGGTGGAGAAAATACATCGACCCTTTTGAAATTACCGATTATGGTTACGACAACATAGAAAGGTGGGTTGAGTTTCTTATAGACCTTGAGGCAAAAATGCTTGGGTTAATTGGCAATAGTTCTTTGGCAGAGTCACTCATGGTTGAGAGGAATGCCAGATTCAATTACTGCAAAGGAAAAGTCACCTCCAATGACAAGGAAGAGGAAATGGAAATCAGGAAGAAAATAGTTTCTGCTTCCGAGTTGTTCGACAGTGACGAAGAAATTGCAAGAAAATATGACACTGAAAGCACCCCAAACAATATAACAAATTTCAGTAGGGAGCTTTCTGTCGATCTCATTAGGGACACAGAAAGGCTCACAAGAACAATAAACAGCATTCTTGCAAATCCAAAGAATTGGATAGTCTCTGAAATAAAAAAGGAAGGTTACAAGGTAACCAGAGTGGAGATAAAACCACTAAACATTGCGCCATACTGTAAACCCGTATTTGAAAAAGCCCCAAAGACATTGATAATGAGTGCTACGATACTAAATCATAGAACATTCTGCAGAAGTGTTGGCCTCAATCCCGATGAGGTAAAATACATACAAATGCAATCAGACTTTCCGTTAGAAAATAGGAGCATATATCCCCTTGATGTTGCATATCTTAACTATGGCAATCTGCAATCCAGTGAGGTTATATCTCGGATTGCAAAAACTGTTGACAATTTAATGTCTGTTCATAAAAACGATAAGGGGATAATCCATACATCATCATACGAACAGCTAAAATTCATCAAAGAAAACATATCGCAAGAAAATGCTAGAAGGTTGTTAGTAACGGATCCAGAAATACAAAGGGATGAGGTCCTTTTCCAGCATAAAGCCACACCAAAACCAACAGTTCTCATTTCCCCTTCTTTACATACAGGTCTTGATTTAAAAGACAATCTCTCAAGGTTTCAGATAATTACAAAGGTACCCTATCCAAATAAAGGCGACAGGTGGATTAATGCAAAAAGAAAAGAGGATGAGGATTGGTACTATTGGCAAACAGCACTAAAGCTAATACAGGCATACGGCAGATCCATCAGGTCAAAAGAAGACTGGGCAAAGACATATGTTTTAGATTCAGCATTTAGTTATTTTGTGAAAAGGAACCTAAGCATTTTACCAAGTTGGTTTACCAATGCAATTAAGGGTCGGTTAAAGTAAACCTTCTTGATCGGATTATTTATTGTGTAGGCAGGAATTGGTGGTGGTGGTGGTGGTGTCCAGACACACAGGCACCATTGCAGCACAATGTTATTTATGTGAAAACATGGGCTCTTTTAGAAAACATAGTCTGTTGATTTTAACAGGCAAAAGTCATTTTATTTAAGGACACACTACGATCTAAAACCAATTGCTATGCAAATGACCCACCCACCAAACAAGAAATCAAATGCACATCAATAATCAATTATACCCAATGTTGCAAAAAACACATTTTCAATAGGATAAAGTTTTGCTTAACAGGACTGTTCTTTAATCATCGTTTGTTTGATCAAAGAATTTTTTAATTAATAATTGCATATTATAACAATAATGAAACAGCAACCAAACATACCAGAACAATCTAAATCATATATTGCAATAATATTACCCCATAAAGTCAAAGATACAAAATTCAAGCCCATACCAATAGAATACATCAGTGGTGACAGCAAAGAGGAAGTATGCCTAATTAATGAAACTCTAAAAATAGACTCTACAGGGATTACTACTGAGGAGATTATTATAGACTTTACAAAAAAGTTTTTAGACAATTGGAATAGATTTCAAAAAAATGAGCCAGTCAAAAACTACCTATACATAAATACCCCAGATATCTCACCAGACGATTATCTTGATCTCAAAAGAAAGTATGACGAACTTGTTGAAAAATAAAGAGAACTACAAGGTTAACCAAAAATGAAAACGTTTGACAGCGAACACAATTTTTTTATTTGTTGCTTTGAGAGGCACACACCACCTTCCTTTACAAAACCAAAGTTTTAGAATGAAAATGCAATACGCAAGGAAAACAATCTAAACAATAATGGCAATATCCCATTTAGAAGATTATAGATAATAATGCTAACAGGTTTATTTTTGCATCAGGGCTAAATCATAAAAATAATTTATATAAACTTTAGTTGTTTTTCCTTTTTGGCCATCAAAAAGTTTAATGGGCTTAAAACTTTAAGCATTTATAAAATAAGAAATATGAATTTGATATTGATATTTTTAAAAAACCGATAGAGATAAATTTTGAGCATTCAAAATTACGAAATTCACCGGATCAGATTGTTTATACATCTTGCAGCAAGTGCATATTTTATCAAATCAATTCTTATCCTTTTACAAAGTGGCTTTTGTAGATGATGGAGTAAACAGATTTGATATAGTTATTGCATCTGATCTCTCATCATTTGTCAACCCAGTCAAAGAATATACCAAAAATATTGAAAACAGTCAATCCAAAATAAATTCCATGAACTATATGGTCGAAACTATGGAAAGATTGTTATTATTTTTAGTAAAAGAAAAATCCGGGCTGTTGAATTTAGGGTAATTTAGTCATAGGAATTGCTAAATTTTCGATATAAAAAAAAAGCTTAAAAATTGACAGGTTAAATAAAAATTAAAGTATTTTTTACTCTTTGTTATCAATCCGATTCATCAGAATAGATCAGCTTCATTTCATCGAATGTGAGTTTTCCTCCACCAGACATCTTCTTCATTGCTACCTCTTTTAGTGAATTCCATAATTCATGGTTTTCCCTATTCTTTTTCATCTTATCCTGCGGAATCTCATGTCTACTACTCCTTCTATCGACATTTTGCCTTCTCTGCCTATCAGAGGAATACTGCAGTCGAGACCTTTTGAACTCTATTGCATTTAGTTGAGTATCCACCATTTCCAGTTTTGCTCCAGCTTCCCTAACCTGATGAATGATCATTCTTCTTTCCTCATAAAGATCTTCTCTTTTATTGAGTAACTCGTCTAGATTTTCTTTTAGCTTTCCGATTCCCCTCCCGATTTCTGCTTTTTGGTCAAATATCTTTGTCATCTTTCCTCGAAGATCGTCAAATTTCATAGCCATGGATTTGTAGGTATCCTCTTTTTTGTTAATGACTTTTAATGCATGAAGTCTGGTTGCAATTTCCTTGGATTTTAAAACAAGCCTTCTTTCTTCATCTTTGGACAATTTCTTTGTTTGAATGTCTTTTTCTATCTGATCTAATGCCTTTGTTAAATTGGTAATATTGTATCGATCTCGCCGGGGTCTGCCTCCGCCTCCGACTCCACTGGAAGAAGCTTTGGTATCCAGTGTTTTCATCCTTTTTCTCTCTTCAATTAAATTATTTTTTAACTCGGTAAATTTGGTGTAATCAGCATCTTTGGCTTCATTTGTATGCTTTAATTTTAACCGGTCTTCCTCTAATTTTACCCTTTCTTCATCAATTATTTTTTTTGTTTCCTCTATTTTTTGATTAATTCGGTCTATCTGACTTTCCCCTTTTTTCTGTTCTTCAATGAGTTGTCTTTTGAATTCCAAAAGAGTCTTTTGATTTGAATCTATTGAATTATTATTTATTCTGTTATCTTTTTTTATTGCAGAAGCTGTAGCTGAAGCAGTAGAAGCTATAGCTGTATTTCCGCCATTCTGTTCTTGAACCACGCCGCCTAGAACTATTAACATGTGGAAAAATATAATCTTTATCATTACCATTGTAAGACAAAATCATACGCGTTTTTGGTTTTAGAAAAGGTTAATAATAAGTGGCTGATTGAAATTAGCATCCACATAGGTGGAATGTTAAACAATGATTTATTTTAATTGATAAAAAGAATGAAAGATTCTCTTTTTTTATTTATCTTTACAAATAGAAGGATTTATCAAAAATTTTGAAATCTAAATCAATTGTTATATTGGAGGTAATTCAACTTTCTTGTCAAAACCACCCGAACCAAACTTACAATAAAAGCACTTATCTGACATCATATATGGAATTTGCTGAATAACAACTGCACCCAGTTTTAACGCAATCTTTGTCATTATTCTGAATTTCAATGGCATTGCGGGAATTACTTCTTTGAAATAAACATTATAATGATCAGGGCAAAATTTTAGAGTTACATTAGACGATGGCCTCTTATTCATATCGAGGTTTTTAGTTGCTGAATTTAAGTTCTTTGCAACATTAATCTGTTCCCGAATATACTCATGTTTTGGGCATGGACATTCCTTTCCCCCAGGATGTTTATAGGCAGGAGTATTTTTCCAATCAAATCCTGAAAAATCTTTATCAAAATCATCCATTGTTATTTCATGTACATATATGGCATATAGAATATAAATATATGGTTTGCATGTTGTTGTTGTAATCCAATAAGGTTCAACTAAAGGTGTGGAACAAATGCAGAACCACTTGACGATTCATTTGGTAAATATTATTGATGGGTATTTTATTTTCCATGTTAAAGATAGTTAACAATCACCTATTAGGATGGTTTTGACCCACCCCACCCCACCCCACCCTTTTTTGAGGATCACATAATCCCCTTCCCCAAATACGGTTATACAGATTAATCACAATCCATTTTGTTGAGTAAATTCATAAATAAATTATAATGATTGGATGTCAAACCAATTGAAGAAATA
>JACDHC010000004.1 GCA_013821245.1 Candidatus Nitrosopumilus sp. | reverse complement strand
AATTATATCTATTGATTTATTACCAGACGAGTAAACTTGCATTAAATCTGGCATGGTGAGTTTTATTGGCCTTATATACTGTACATGTAATGATTCACCCACAGAATCCGTATGGATGGCGTGTACACACTCCTTACCTTCATCTATGTTTTTACCCAATGTATCTGGAAAGAGATATTGTTTGTTATCTACAAACAGTTGTACCCGTGGATAAACATTGTATGGATCCAAGTTATGTGCTTTTAAACAAACACTCAATACATTTGGTGGCGGAAAAAAATGTGTAATAACAAACCCAACTAAAACAGCGGCACCTATGACTCCTGGAAGGATAAGCATATCCTTTTTACCCATTTTTCTTTTAGGCTTTTCTTCTTTTATTTTTCTCTTAGGCACAAAAGCAATAATATGCTGATAATATAATATTCTTTAGAAAAAATTGTTTTAGGTAAAAAGAGAATAAATAATAAATGTGTAATAATTCCTAATGTGTTGTACTGTTGCTTGAGGTAAATATAGATGGGGCAAGTAGAGGCAATCCGGGTCTGTCGGCAATAGGCATTATAGTAAAACTTAATGATAACACACTACTGGAGCATTATGAGTATTTAGGCATTAGGACAAACAATCAGGCAGAATATGAATCCTTAAGGCGCGCATTAGAGATGTGCAGTAAATTAGACAAGGAGATAACAATATTTTCGGATAGTGAGTTGCTGATTAATCAAAGGAACTCCAAATACAAGCTACGGAATCAGGAGCTAAAGGTAATCTCAAGAGACATTTCGATACTGGAAAAAAACTTTGAAAAAATACTATACAAACACATTCCTCGAGAAAAGAACAGTAAGGCAGATAAACTTGCCAATAGGGCACTAAATGAACTCATCAAGAAAAATACGGAATTGACAAGATAAGGTGGGCTATTTGGTTGCAGCAGAACCCTATAAATTACAATAAACAATAACTTTGAAGAAATAGCAAAATTTAAACAACTCTGCTTTACAATAAAGATAACTGTTGAAAATAGAAACGCAGCGATGAGGAATCAGAGTTAAACTGTAAAAGAACATGTAGAAAAGGCATTTGACTGAGCTGCTGCCTTATAGTTTTATGATAACCTATAAATTATAAATTATGCATTACGTACAAGATTATTAAATTGCATTAATCCTCCTGACTATTGTAAGTACATCTTCATCAACAACCTTGTGGTCCAACCCGACCTTTTGGCCTGCAAATTTAACGCTTTTGCCCCATATTTGGGCAAATTTAAAGTCCCTTACCATGTTTCTATGGATTTTACCACAAATGTTGTAAACTGTACTTCCTCTTGGCATAATCAGCGGTTCCACAAAATCCGCTTCTTTGCCTTTTGGCTTCATATAAATCCTAATAAAATCCAACTTGTTATAGATTTCTTGTTTTAGCAATTCCATGTTCTTGTCCGTATCAGCCGATACTGATACAAAGGGAACATCCAACTTTGAGGTGACGCTGTTTAAATATTCGGCATCTACCAAATCTATTTTATTTACCACAACCAAAGAAGGAATATAGATGCGATTTCCCGAAACAACATCTATAAGCTGGTCAATTGTGAGCCCTTTTTCCCGTATTGTGATGCGTCCATTATGATACCCGTTTATTCTCATAACATTTTTAATGAAATTTTCATCCACTTCTATGAGAGCTTGAATATTGACTGAAATGCCTCCAGTAGAGGTTTTTTCTACTATGACATCTGGAGGTTTTTCATTTACTTTAACACCTACTTCGAATAGTTCTCTTTTTAATACCCCAAGATGATGAATCTGAAAAACATCCAATACCATCAAAACCAGATTTGCGTTTCTGGCCACGGATAGCACTCTTTTTCCAAGACCTTTGCCTGAGGAGGCTCCTTCAATAATTCCTGGAAGGTCCAGGATTTGAATTTGTGAGCCATTGTAGTCTAGCATGCCCGGAACAGCAGTTAGAGTAGTAAAAGAGTATGCAGCCGTCTTAGATTTTGCATTGGTCACCGAATTTAACAGTGTGGATTTACCAACACTAGGGAATCCTATAAGAACAACGGTTGCATCCCCTGCCTTTCTAACGTCAAAACCTGCACTGCCACCACCTGTTGAAACCGTTTTTCCATGCGTGTTTTCGTCTAGTTCTCTTTTTAACTTTGCAATTTTTGCTTTGAGAATGCCAATGTGAAATTCAGTAGCTTTGTTTATCTGTGTTTTATGCATCTCGTCCTGGATGGCCTTGATTTTCTCTGGAATTCCCATTAGTTTTGATAATGATTTATAAATTTTATAATAAAAATTTTGTTAATTTGAACGCTCAAAAAACATGTTTGCTTATTTTAGCACCATAAAAAACTTCAAACCATATAAAATGGCAAGTGCACTGATGAATCCCACCATTCCTATCCAAGGCATAGCCGGAATTTTGGGTGGTTTAAGCTTAATTTGATGGTCATCTATGATATTTGTTATGTAATCTTTAATGTATGAGTGCCAAAGTTGATATTCTATCCGATGTTTTTTCAAAATGGACTCAATTTCATAAACCACAGGAACTCGGACAGATTTTATGTGCTGAAAATAATTTCTAGATATTTCAACCTCTGCATGTATTCCTATTAGTCCCTGATTAAAGTCCAACAACCTTACATGCATTTCCCATGGTTTGGTTAGTTTTTTCGAAAAACCACACCCTATTTGGAAGGGTTTTTTATTTTCAAACTTGACCATTTTGAAACCTTCGGACGCAAGAGTGTGGATTATTTCATCTTTTTTTATCTGAACCATCAAAAACAGTTGGTCTAGTTCAACCTCTTCCCTTTTTATTAGATTTTGAATGCCTTGTAAAAGGTTAATTCTTTTAGGATATGTTGTAGAAAACTCGGTCATACTTGAGGCCTCTCAATTAATTTTGTTTGAACATGGTTTAATTATTAGGTACAATTAAAAGAATTAATTTTTCTTTGACTGTGTAAAGATAATCCTCTTATGTATATGTCAAATTTGCTTTCTATTCCCATGGTGTTATAAGTTATTTTTTTATCGATCAATTTAAGTTCTATGCCTCTTATCAAAATCACCGGTGTGGATTTATCTGATTCACCCATAATAAGAACCCCCAAAGACGCCAAACTATCAGCTAGATTTTGAGAAGTATATTTTAAAACGTTCCCAAATAAATCTTTTGTACCCTTTAAATCCATGATGGGCTCAAAACCTGAAGATGCAAGAGCGATGCCTACTGTGCCTATGCGCATTGGAAGGATTCTGCTATCTGATAGAATAATACATATTCTTATTCCAAAATCGATCAAAAACTTTTTTCTAAGAATTTCAATTGAATCATAAGGTTGCTTTGGGTATAGCACAACATTTCCTAGTGGGATGTTTGATTTGTCGATTCCGGCATTAGGGGACAAAATTCCATGAACGGCAGTTAAAACAAAGCCGTACAATCCTCCAAAAATCTCATCAGATTCGCGCACGATTAACTCCATTAGTTTTGGATTGATGTGGTATATTTTTGAAAGCATGATTGATTCTTTACCAGCTTTTACATTTGATAGTTTTTTTACCCGCCCCTCACTGATTGAAAGGTATTTGCTGGATATTATCAATAGATCGCCATTCTGAAAGCTGATTTTATTTTTATTGTTAACAATTTTATCATATAAATTAAAAGATTCTGATTCCCTCTCCAAGAATAAAGGAATTATTTCCAATACGCATACTGGTAAGAAGAACTAGATAAATTAGTTTATTGATTAGATTCAAAAGGTATTAATCTTTAGTTCAACAAAGTAGATAATATCAATGGGAATGACAATTACTGAAAAAATCTTATCCCATGCATCAAATAGTAACAAAGTAACACCAGGGGATATTATTTTTGCCAATGTCAACAAAGTAATGATTCATGACGTTTCCGGTCCAGGAGTAATGAAAGTTTTCAAAGAATTGGAAAAAAAAGGCACGCCTATGGGAAAGATATGGAACCCAGACAATGTGTGGATTTCAGAAGACCATTTCGTTCCTGCATCCGATAGAGTGTCTGCAGATAATATAATACAGTTGACAAAATGGGCCCAAAAAAACGGCATACAAAAACATTTTAAATATGGTTTTGGGCAGTATGGGATTTGCCATACCTTGTCCCATGAGGAGGGCTTGGTGTTACCCGGAGAAGTATATGTAGGAGGGGATTCCCATACAAACACAACCGGTGCAATGGGCGCTTTTGCAGCTGGATTAGGGCATACCGATATTGCTTATGTTTTGACTCATGGAAAAATTTGGTTTAAAGTGCCAGAGACTTTGTTGTTTAAGCTAAACGGAAAAATACCATCGCATCTAATGGCAAAAGATATTATTCTAAACATAATTTCAGACATTGGAACGGATGGAGCAAATTACAAGACAATGCAATTCTCTGGAAGTGTTGTTAATGAGTTAGAAATGGAAGAAAGATTAACTCTAACCAATATGACCACTGAAGCAGGAGCCAAAAATGGAATTATTGAGCCTGACCATATAACAACAGAATATCTAAAACGAAGAACAGAACAAAAATTTAACCTAATTAAATCAGACCCGGATGCTGAGTTTGCGGAAATATTTGAATACGACTGCGATAAGATGGAGCCATCTGTAGCAAAACCCTTTTCTCCTGAAAATGTCGCAGTAGTGCGCGAATTACAAAATACGGTGATTGATAAAGCCTATATCGGCTCATGCACAGGAGCCAAATTATCTGATCTTAGGAGTGCAGCTAAAATATTGAAAGGAAGGAAAGTAAGAGTGCGAACAGAGGTTCTACCGGCAGCTCAATCAATATACATGAAAGCAATCAAAGAGGGATTGGTAACAATCTTCATGGAATCAGGCGCAGTAATAGGGCCACCTACATGTGGTGCTTGTTGTGGTGCGCATATGGGCGTTTTAGGAAAAGATGAAATCTGCATAAGCACAACCAATAGAAATTTCCCCGGAAGAATGGGCCATGTGGAGTCTCAAACATACCTCGCGTCTCCTATGGTAGTTGCAGCATCTGCGGTAACAGGAAAAATAACAGATCCAAGGGATATCCAATGATATTGCGCGGAACAGTTCATAAATACGGTAAAGCAAACATAGATACGGATGTAATCATCCCAGGCCCCTATTTAAAAATACATGACCATGAGGAACTGGCCACACATGCGATGGAGGGGATAGATCCTGAATTTACAAAAAAAGTTTCAGAAGGTGATTTTTTATTAGTGGGCAACAATTTTGGATGTGGCTCAAGTAGAGAACATGCACCCATAGCTCTCTCAAAATCCGGAATCAGAGCTATCCTGTCGCCATCTTTTGCAAGGATATTTTATCGAAATGCCGTTGATGGTGGATATCTATTACCAATTGAAATTGATGAAAATATACTTGAAGAGATAGATGATAAAGATGAGGTGGAAATCAATTTGGAAAACAATACTGTAAAAGATTACACAAAAGATAATAAAATTTATAACATAAAACCATTTAGCAAAATAATTTCGGAAATAGTCGAGGCTGGGGGATTGTTTAATTACAATAAAACATAACAGTTTTAGCGCCATTTTGTTTTCCTAAGTGCACTCAAGTTTTTGTACCAGTTATTTCTTTATAAACATTAAGTGCACTTGAGAGATTGTTAGCAACAACCGAGCTGATTATTTTTCCGCTAAAAGAATAAGTAATGATAAATGGCTCATTAGCAAAAGCCCTCAAAACATTCCCGGAAAATTGTACTGTTCCTGTATTTTGTGGTTGATTTAAAAGATCACTGGACACAAGAAATGAACCATTGATTGGTACTGTATACAATGTTCCGTACTGTATTGGGAGCTTTAGACTATTATTTACACTCAATATGTTAAAAGACTGTATTTGAATGGGCTTGGTGGAGGTAAAGGTGAAAGTACCACTATATGTTGCATTATCGTCTCTCAACGGTAGTATAAAATATGATTGCCCTAAACCCGTATCTTGAAAAGCATCCCGATTGGAAGAAATGGTCCCTCTAATTGATATTTCTTTAAAACTGTTTTCAGATATAGTTGAATTGTCTACAAGGGAGTGAGAAAGATTTGAAAGAGAAAAAATCACTAATACGGAAAAAATAAACGATACTAAAGATAACGAAATTTTATTTGCCATATTAATAAGAAATAAATTATTTCCTATTAATATTATCATATATGTTTACACATGCAAACTTTAACTACTGCCCAATATTTGAAAATAAAAAACTGTAGATTATTGTATTAGATCTTTGATGCTTTTCTGCACTATGAATTTTGCTTCCTTGGAAATACTATAACATTCTAATATTTTTTCAGGATTTTTTATTAATCGTTTCCTGAATTCAGGTTCGCTAGCGGCTTTTAGCAGGATCTCGCTAATAATCTCAGCTTCCATGTTTTTAGAATTCAAGTAATTCCTCAAAAGAATCTATTATATAAATACTTAAGCCAAATTGTTTATATATAACGTTATTCACTGGCTTAATCTTTTAAATGATATTAATGCGTAATTTAAATTTACAAACCGGGAATACAACAATACAACAATTAAAATAACATTTGTTTATTATTAACGTATTAATATTAATTGGAAAGTATTTCGTTATCAACTCTAAAATCAAGAAAAAAATGGACATCTAGGGGAACTTCTAGAGTACAACCTGTGGAAGCGACCCTAAAAAATGTAAATAAAATCGTTAATGAGATTGGAATTACCAGAATAGCCGATATCACAAATATGGATAGATTAAAGATCCCTAACTTTTCATCAGTATTACCAGGAACTGAAGATTACATTTGGGTGTATGGTGGAAAAGGACCTACCAGAAACCATGCGAAGGCCAGCGCAATAATGGAAAGCATTGAGAGATTTTCATCATTACCAAAAAATTATGCAGATAAAATAATAAGGGGAAGCTATGGAGAACTGTCAAAAAGTTATGAGGTTATGAAACACAATGATGTAATAGAGCCCCTATCTTTTTCTCTAGATGACAAAATGATAATGGATTATTGTGTTGGATATGATCTTATAAGCAAAAAAAATATTTTAGTACCGCTTTCATTAGCGCTTTTTAAATATGTTCCAAAACCACCTTCATTAAATCCATATGCTTTTTATCATACTAATGGATTGGCATCCGGCAATGTGATCGAGGAGGCGATTTGTCATTCATTATGCGAAGTTATAGAAAGGGATGCAATAAGCCTTGCCGAATTCGTTTCCAGTGCTTACCAATACCATGTTCTGAGAACAATTGAAAATTCATTAATTCAGCATGGTGTAAAATTAAAGTCAATAGAATCGAAAAAATTCGTTGATGATAATGAGATATACCCAGATGTAGATTTAAATGACATGGGTGAAGCCAATGAACCGATTAAAAAACTCTTGGAAAAATTTAAAAATTGCCAAATATCACTAAAGGTTAAAGATGTAACCTCTGATCTTGGCATCCCGACATTCGTTGCAAGCAGTGTTGAATGGATCAATCATGATTATGGTTATTTAGTTGAAGGTCATGGTACCCATCCCGACTCTAGAATTGCAATGATACGGGCTATTACTGAGGTGTCGCAATCTAGAGCAGCTAATATCCAAGGTTCACGGGATGACCTGAGAAAAATGAAATATGATCCGGATGATAGCGACGACAAACGTTCTTGGCAGTTTATAAAATCTAAAAACAACATAAAATTCTCTGATATAAAATCGTATTATAATGACGATATTTTGGATGACATACAATTAATTTTAGATAAATTAAAAGAAAGAAAACTAGATAGGGCAATAGTAGTAAATCTTACACACCATAAAATAAATGTCCCTGTAGTAAGGACAATAGTCCCGGGATTAGAAACGTTTAAGGTAAATAAATCTATTGTTGGCAACAGGGCTAGAGAGTGTTTTATAAAATGTTTAAACCTGTGATTTTTTTAGGCCCGTCACTACCAATCGAAAAAGCAAAAGAAATTCTTGATGCGGATTATAGATTGCCTGCTAAAAAGGGGGACATATTACAGCTTATTCCTACAGGTGTAAGGATGGTGGGCTTAATTGATGGGTATTTCCTTCAGGACTATCCTCCAACACCTATTGAGGTTTATAATCTATTAAGAAAAAGAGATGTAAGGGTTTTTGGCTCTTCTAGTTTAGGAGCACTTAGGGCCGTGGAGTTAAAACAATTTGGAATTGTTGGAATTGGAAAAATATTTGAATTATTTTCAAAAGGGATAATGGATTCAGATGATGAAGTGGCAGTCACATTCACAGGATATGAAGGATATAAATCAGATGCATTAATCGACATACGATATAATTTATTTTTGGCTAAGAAAAATAACATACTTGATGGTGTTACGAAGAAGATCATTCTGAGAATTTCAAAAGATACATACTTTCCCTATCGTACATATAATGACATAATAGACGAGTCAAAAAGATTGTTTCCTTCACAAAAGAAACAAATTGAAGACTTTAAAGAATATCTTGTAAAAAATAAGAGAAGTTTGAAAGAAAAAGATGCCATAGATCTATTAAAGTACATAAAAAAAGAATTACATGGTAATAATAATAATGATAAGAATGACGATGAGAAAAGGTAATTTTATATCTCATTTAACTTTTTCCTAAATCATTTATGGATAAGGTGGACTACAAATATCTCGATAGATTAAATTCTTATCATGTTTATATAGTCATTTTTTATTTATCGGCATTTATGATGCTATACATAACATCATTTGGTATGTATTGGAGCTGGGTGGATTATCAAAATACCGGGATAATAAACGTGGGCGAGATAATTGTTAAAAATGACCTGTTTATTGACGGTAGTGGCAAACTGGTGACTTATCTGGCAGTTTTCTCTGTATTGTCGTGGTTTTGTGTTACTAAAATAGGTTCTCAAAGGGTAGAAAATACGCCAAAAATAGTTAAAGACATATTGTCAACAATATGTGTGGTTTTGATTGTTGTATCTGCATATGAATTCGTTTATAACTTTACAGTATGGGGTTCCCTTATCACAATTGATGTGTTGGATAAAACCATAAATTTAGATGAATTAAATATAAAATATCCTAATCCGGAAACACCCTGGAATCTGGTTTTTTCTACAAAGATGACTCTTGCAGCATTGATAATATCGTGTCACTCTTTTTATGTAATACATAAATCATACAAATCAACAACTCTTAAAAATAAAATATAGTTTGGTTTTGGCATGAAATTAGTAATAAAAAATGATGTTTATATGTGCTAAACTGTATTATTTGTTTATGTTTATATTAATATCTATATTTTGAGTATTAGATTGTGAATACAAGAAAATCAAGGATTTGGTTACAAACCACAACTAAAATATGGTGAATTGCGTTTTGTACCAAAAACATACCCACTTGTAATTAATTCAATAATGCGTCTCAAAAAGGGAAAGCCAATATTTTAATATTACTGAAATTGATGCAATCAAATACCCCTTAACAATATATTATCCAAAAAGCAATCCCTATACTTATTTGCTTAAATCCGGCCCAAACGCAGTAAAAGAACTGATATGAATGGCAATAAAAAAATGGCAAACAAAATTAAATCGAACAATATTATAATATACTCCTCATTTAATTTTCATGATGAAATTATTAACTTTTTCAATTCAATAGAGCATTTAGAGTTTTTTAAATTATTAACAATGATTGTGATCGTGAAAAAAAACATCGTGATCATAAGAAACGGCAAACAAAAAACTAGTTAATAATACCAGTGGGAATGAAATGCAAAACTTAAACAAGCAAAAACATATATTATTACTTTATAACTCAACATAACACCATGATAACAAAAAGCTACTTTTGTTTTGAATGCGGCGCAATACTAACCACAAAAGAGGATAAAAAACAACATGAAGAGTGGGAACTGAATAAAAAAACAACCGCACCCCAAGATGACCATTAAATTGTGTTACCGCCGAATTCCAAAATAATTATATCAAGTGTCGTTATGCTCGAATTTTTGTACCTCTATTGTAACCTTATCCCCAACTTTAATTTTTAATTCATCATATTCTTTCATAGTAACTTTGAAGGTGGGAGAATCACTCATTGCACCTCCACCACCAAACATGTTTGTAATGTTTGACATGGCTTTAGGCAAGTTTTTCATTAAATCTTCTGGAGATGTAAAGGCCATCACATTGGGACCAAATGGATTTGTTTGCTTATCGCCAGATTTATAATATTCGGTTTGATCTTTAAAAGTCACATAAATATAAGGAGACCCATCGGTTGATGCTTCAACTTTCGCCACTATAAAATCTTTTTTCATTTATATTCATAACAGACAATCGATATAATAAATATTTAATTTAAATTAAAATTTATTACCTGTCATTTAACGATGTTACGTCATTTCAAGATTAAAATAAACTCATTAATTTAGTGCGCCATCAATAGAGTTATAGTGTCTAATCATTAACATAAAAATTTCAAAAATCATGCCAAAAGTCAATATGTCCTAAAACCAATAAATTAAGATATACTGTAAACAGTGCCTGTTCTAAGGTCTGTTATGTATATCTTACCATCTGGCCCTGTTTCAATGTCGGTTATACTGCCAAATCCATTTCCTAGAATAGATCTGTCTATTTCACTTTCGGAATCTATGACTGCATCGTTCACATCCAATCCTGTCCTATCTCCATTTACTTTAAAAAAATAGAGATTGCCATTGTTGTTATCCCCAACTAAAATGTTATTTTGATATGTTGTACCTAGAAGTGAGGTGTTAATAAACTCTATATCTGTAATAGCTATTGGTGTAGGCCAGCTCGCTATTGGATCCGAATACCTTGAGTTTGGGAATTTAACAAGATCGTTTTCACTGGAGCCGGATGAGGATATAGGTCCCATGATTGATCGCCAACCGCTGTTAAAGCCTGGATATGCAATATTAATCTCATCAAAGGTGCTGGGACCATTTTCGGTATCCCAAATTGAACCTGTTATGGGATCAGAGGTCAACCCAAATGAATTTCTTATGCCATAACTAAATGTCTTGTCCATGTTGGGGATATCACTTCCAATAAAGGGATTATCCGGCAATGCAGAACCATCCAATGGGTTAATTCTAAATATGGATCCGGTAAAATCGGGATCACCGCCATTCTCTATGTTTTGCAGTTGCGTTCTGTGGTTCAAATCGCCTATTACAGCATAAAGATTGCCGTCTTTACCTATTGTGATTTTGCCCCCATTATGGTTTGGTCCAGGAATGGCAGGCAAGTCTAACAGCAGTGCCTGGTTTGTTAGTCTGTTGCCATCCCACACAAAGCTGTAGACGCGGTTTCTTAGATTTTCTGAGGCCTCATCGGATGACTCCGATAGCATCTCTGTTATATAAAAAAATACAAATGTGTTGTCATTTTTCTTTAGCACCTCAACTCCTAATAGCCCTCTTTCATTTTTAGAGTCAACATTAAAATTGAAAATCGGTGATTCTTGAACAACACCGTCGGAGATTAGTTTAACATTCCCTTTTTTTTCAATTACAAGAATTTTATTCGCAGTATCATCCAAAAATGCAATACCTGTAGGTGAGGAAAAAGCCGAAAAAGCCGGGTTTAACGAGATATTTGGATCTCTGACACTTTGTGCGTATCCTGCCTCAAAGATTGATAAATCAAACTGTTGTGATAACGTTAATGGGGAAAGAATTCCGACACCAAACAAACATGCAAAGTAAAGTGATTTTTTTCCAAACATGGTTATAGAATAATGTGAATTGCATTTGATTTAAAATTTTCTAACTGGGCGGTTCAATTACAAACCCCATTCCAGGGGAGGGACTATAAAATGCCTTTTGCTTTATATTCGACAGTTGGCTGATGACTTCAGTCTATTATAAGGTTATTGTATTGCCAATAGACAATTTGAGACAGATAGGATGAATTAATACTAACTTTTTGCTTATCTGTAATCTAATGGACGGTTTGTATCAACATCACAATCGTGGCCTTAGTTATACAAGTCAAAACAATTCCCAATTCTATGAACTTTTTGGATGAATCTAAAGAGCTTATTGAGTTCTAAGTGCCTCTATGGGTAGGTAGCGGGAGGCTTTCCATGCGGGAAATAACCCTGCAAACAGGCTAAGAACTACAGAGATTATCCATACCCTAGCCATATCTTGTACAAGATACACTGGTGACAAACTTGAACTTGAGCTGTTGTTGGTAGAGGTGGATTCTTCGATGTCATTATCGTTATTATCTGAATTACCTGTATTACTTTCACTAGTATTGCCTGCAGAACCAAAAGCTGCACTCATGCCATACCCCATTCCTATTCCTGTTACTAATCCAAATGTAGCTCCAAAGATACCAATAAGCAAAGCTTCTATCAAAAACAGTGTCAATATATTTCTATTTTGAGCACCTATCGCCTTCAAAGTCCCAATCTCTTTTACTCTTTCAATCACTGAAGTGTACAGCGTAGTAATAATCCCAACTGCCCCTACCACCAATGATACAATAGCTATACTCGATAAAAATGCATTGATTCCGCCAGTAAATTGTTCGATGGTTTTTAAAATAGCTTTAACTGTTGTTATTCCTATATCATTGCCATATAGCTGTCTAATCTCATTTTCCACTATGTCTACAAAATCACTTGATCGTGCTGCTACAAACAATGAGTCGAATTTGCCTGATTTCTGAAGAAATGAATTACCCGAGTCTTTGTTTATAACTACAGCCCCATCAATAGTGGGATTTCCGGTAGACATCATTATGCCCCTAACGACAAAATTCTTGATGTCTTCTTCTGGTTTACCTGTGTTAGGATCCACAAAAGAGTATTTTACTCTCACGCTTTGGCCCAAAGTTATAAAAGGGGTGTCTTCACCGGGAGGGTTGGCAATATCGTTGGCAACAATTATTGCAGATGGATCGTTTTGTCGAATCGCTGAACCCTCTACAAAGTCCAAAGTAGGTGCAATAACAAGCAGCTTTGTAGGATCAAGGGATAAAACATTGTGTGATTTTGACTTTCCCTGAGACTCTATTGTAATCTGGCTTTGATATGATGGAATCACCTCATATATAAATGGTAGGGAATTTATTCTGTTTACTACAGCGGCATTTAAGGTTATTTTTGCTGATGGTGAGGGTGAACCTGCGCTGCCTATTCCTCCCCCGCCTCCAGAATCCTGGTTCTGCTGCACACTTGACACAAATAATAGATTTGGAGCCAAATTACTGAATTGCTGATTAAAGAAATCCACAAAACCTGCTCCAATTCCATTGACCGCAACCAATAAGCTGCTACCTACCATCACCATGACGATTGTTAGTGCAGATTTGACTTTTCTCTCTTTAAGCGATTCAAATGATAAAGCAAACATTTCCCTAAAATCCATTTTTTAGTGAATCCTCATTCTTGTTTTTATTTTTCCTTATTTTTATTTATCAATGTTTTTTTACTTTTTTCATCTTCATTGGTATGAGCATTATTTATCATGATTTGATCATCTAGGGATTAGTATTTCTTTTATAAAAGAATGGGGGATAATAATATATAAATATGTTTTATAGATTATTTGTCAAAGAGTTCAAAACCTTCACCATTCTTATTGGCAAAGCTATTTGATCCAAAATCTTTATTCCTCATTGCTTTTCTCCTTCTCCTTCTCCTTCTTGACATTATGAAAATCAAAACAAGTATTCCAGTTAATGAGACTGCAGGTATAATGATGGATGGTGATTGTGTGTCCAATCCAAAGTATCCTTTTGTTTCACTAGACGATTCTGTTTGTTGGGGGGTATAGTTAACAGTTCCATTCAGTAATAATGTGTGGGTGTTTCTTAGGTTATCATTATACGTTACTTTTACAGTAATTGGGTATACACCTTTGGGTACACCTTTGCCAATTTCTAACGGAATACTAAAAGGAAGAGGGGAGTTCTCTGATAAATCCCCCAAGTATTGAGAAGGGGGGAGTTGTGTTACAATCTGATCGGGTCTTTCTTGTTGGCTGTTGTTACTAATGCTGCTATTACTGTTACTGCTATTACTGTTACTGCTGACATTGCTGATAGGGCCATATGAATTTGATGATTCCTTGTTGCTATTATTAACCCAGTTGTTAAGATTATCTTTATTATTGTTATTGCCCACTATCGCTATATTTGTAAACAGCGCTACTGTGTTTCCTTCATTTAAAAGATTTCCTACCAAATTTGGGGTATTGCCTATGTTATTAATGTCAAGGTCATACAACCGCACCTTTATCTGGCCTTCAACATATAGCCCCAAATTTGCCAAGTCTGATTTGGATTGTCCGCCTGAAATATAATCTGCATCCATTTTCAGTTGGATTGGATTTCCTATCGCACTTTCACCGGCATAAATCATTGTTGATAACTGCAATTGAGATAAAGGGCCAAGAGATTTTACAGCCCATTTTGACTTGCCCAAAATTTTGACAGAATCAGATTGAGAGTCAAGCGATAAAACTAGATTGTTGAGTGTAAGATTTCCACTGTTTGTTACCAATAAATTGACATTTTCTATTTTGCCAGCAACAAGTGAAATGGATGATGGTGATGATGTGTCTAGGGGTTTACTAAATGTGGTGTTGTTTTCGTTATTGCCTGTTACAGGCGTTGCATTTTCATTTGATGCTATGTTTTTAGAAAGACTAGCAATATTGTTGTTATTATCAGTTTTAATGGGACTAATATTTAATACGGACTCTGGGGGGTTAGGTGCAATTACCAGACCTACCGATAAATCAGAAGACCGCCTGTTGCCATATGCATCATTATATAGCATTTCCATGCCTAAACTTTGAACTGAGCCCCCAGAAGTGTATCTGGGATAAACGATAGGGTTGATTATGACGGAGCTTTTAGCGGGGATTTTGCCAATAGTAAAAGTTTTTGCTTGAACATTAACAATCTGAGACGAGGCTGATTCTCCTTCTCCTTCATTATTGTCGGTGCTTGTAGCATTTGTTTCTATTGAAGTTTCAGCATTTGATAATGCCGTAGATGATGAAGTGGATGCATCAGCAGCAGTGGTTGTGCCCTCTGTGACATCCTTGACTGTGACAGTTACACCGTTTGCATCGGCTGTACCATCGTTTTTTAGCAGTATTTTTAATTCATTGGGAGATCCGGCAACAAGACTCTTATCCATGGAAACTGCATCTAAAACAACCTTTCCAGTTACCCTAAACGGTACTGTAATTTTAGTTTTTAGCTGATCCGTTTCCAAAACTTTAGAGTATAAAAGATCAAGGGAGCCATAATATGCTCCAATCTTTGCATTTTCTAAAACATCAATAATAAAGAATAAAGTAAAGCTTTGTCCGGGCTTGACGATCGAATTATAGCTTGCCACAGCTACGTTGGGCAAAGTCACTAAATTTTCACCTTCTATTGATTTAAAACCGGTAGGCAGGGCAAGAAATCCTGTTAATCCTGTAATATCAGATCTGCCTTTATTTACAAGAACTACCGCAAGAGTTGATGCACCTTCGGAAGGGCCGACCTCTTCTTTTACTAAATTGTTTCCATTATTATCGTTATTATTATCTGAAGATGATGTAATTGATTGAGAGTTACCTGTCCAATACGCTTCGAGGAAGGCGGGACTTCTGTCTGTTAGTGGGCTGTTTGTGTAATTACTATTAGGCGATTGCCCGTATAGGGTATTTTCAAATATGGGCAAAGTCACAACTTCAACTGAAACAACTAGGATGAATACTATTCCGAAATACATAAACACTTTTTTTAAATCACTGACAACAGAGCTATAATTCAATATCAAAATAATTCACTGTTTTCCTTTTTGTTTTCATCAGTCTTTTAATGTTAAAATATGGCGACATATTTGTGAATTGCGTATCTCTGTTTCCATATAACTAAAAATCATGTACAATCATTATAACATTATTTACTTAATTAATACCTCTTCTTTTTCTTTCATTCCGTCTTTGATGTATATTATTCGGTCGGTTTCTCTTGCAAGGTCTGGGTTATGAGTAACGAATACAATAGTTCTCTTATACTTATTCTTTAGCATTTTCAGTATGTGAAAAACCTCCTGTCCTGTCTTTGTATCCAAATTTCCAGTGGGTTCATCAGCTAATATGATGGCAGGATTATTCATTAGAGACCTTGCTATTGCAACTCTCTGTTGTTGCCCTCCACTTAGATTGACAGGTTTATAGTCTGCTTTATCCTTTATTCCAAGTAACTCTAACAACTTTAAGGCACGATAGTTTCTCTCATTTCTACCCATTCCTGATATTATGCTAGGTATAGCTACATTCTTTAAAACTGTAGTTCTATTGATAAGATTATATGATTGGAAAATGTATCCTATTAGATTGTTCCTGATTTGTGCAATTTGACGATCATTTAACAAAAAAATATCCACATTATCGATGAATACATTTCCAAACGTTGGCCTATCCAAAGCACCTATTATATTAAGAAGTGTTGACTTTCCACTTCCTGAAGGTCCGACAATGGACACAAACTCTCCTTTTTGTATTGTAAAACTGATTTCTTTTAATGCTACAAATCTGCCGGCAGGTGACTCAAAAACTTTAGAAATATTGTGAACTCTCAAAGCTGCAGGCATGTTGGATTGGGCATCCCTATGACTATAACTGTCCTGACTTTTCATATTATTTACACTAATTGTAATTAACTATCCTTACGATTTTTTCCTCTGTAGATCAATTTTTGATTCAGTCAACAAGACATCATTAATTGTTTTTTTTGTGTGTCTTTCCATGGATAGCAGAGTACCGTAAAGAAAAGACTTGCCTTTATCTAAATTTTTTATATTGAAATCGTTGGAATTGTTCAATTCTATTACCTTATACTATTACTAAAGGCAAGGGGTTATAGGTATTTATCTGGTCTCTTTTTGACCTATGGCGCTGTTACCTCTTCGCAATTACCTGCAGTATCATCACCCTCTGCTAGATTAAAATCTATTACTACATCTACCCCCTCACCACAATCAAAATAATCTGCTCCATCACCACCGAGCAAAATATCATCTCCAGTACTGCCATACAATTTATCATTTCCATGTTCGCCGGATAGGTAATCGTCATCCATACCGCCTGTAATCACATCATTTCCCCCATTGCCATATAGCTGATCACTACCAACTCCACCCTGCAATACATCTAGCCCATTTCCGCCATACAGTTGATCCGATTCTTCACCTCCTTGGATTTTATCATCACCATCTTCACCACGTATGCTATCGGAACCTAAAAGCCCAATCATTATGTCATTGCCTGGAGTGCCGGTAACTCTGTCATTACCAAAAGATGCCATCATAAGATTTTCCGACATATTTGTAGGCAATGATGATGAGGAATTAGTTGGGGTGGTTTGCAATGTTAGTTGCTGCTGATTTTCGTTATTATTAATGCTTACATTATTTGTTGAGAACAGAGAAGGCGTGGTATTGCCTGCCGATGGCGAGGCCGTTGCATTTGCCGCCTGAAGCAAACTCATATCTTCACAGTTAAATGAAAAAACAACAAGTATTGTCAAAATAGCTACCGACGTACAGTAAAAATATCTTAAATGTATAGTTTTAGTTATATCGATATCATTTACTTTATGCTTCATGTGATTTATTTGATAAAAGACTTAATAAATTCTATCTTATTTTAAGAAAAACCCGTTTAACTAAATAAAAAAGGTTGATGAAAATTATTAAAGAGATAATTTCTTCTTAAAAAAAGAACGTTTGTGTGTTATTAATATACCCCTGATAGATTTTAGGCTGTGTTAACCACTTCGCAATTGCTTGAAATGGTATCACCTTGAGAAGAGTTATAATCCAATACCGTATCAATTCCATTTCCGCAGTCAAACTGATTAGCCCCTGGTCCTCCCTCTAAAATATCGTTTCCTTCCTCGCCAAACAATTTGTCGTCTCCATCCCCGCCTGAAGCAAAATCATCACCAATACCACCAACAATAATGTCGTTTCTACCGGCACCGTCTATTTGGTCATCTCCAGAACCTCCCTGAAGCAGGTCATCACCAGCCTGTCCGAATATTTTATCGGATCCGTCATTTCCATTTATCATGTCATCACCGTTTATTCCATCCAAAAGATCATTTCCTGCTAAACCTGAAATGATATCTGAGTTAACAGTACCTTTTAGGATATCGTCCATGTCTGTTCCTGTAATCGTATTGCCTATCCTTGAACCTATTTCAAGTGATCTTAATTGATGAACATTATTTTCAATAGATGGAGTCCCTTTGCCATATGAATTAGATGTGTATAAATCAAAAATAAAAGGAAAACCTGCAACAACAGTAATGATTAATATGAATAAACTTCCTAAAAACACAAATCTTTTATTTGTTAAATCCATCTATAATATCCAATCCATTTGGTAGGTTATATCAATTTAATCTTTATATTTAGTAATATTTTTCCCTTTGGGCTGAATTTATGTACATGGAAGATAGCTCAAACACTAAATGTAATAATGGCTTTTTGTTTAAATGTACAAAAGAACTGGTTTTCTATTTATTTCTGTTACCTTTTTTAAATTCTTTACCCCTCCTAAAATCGATTTAACTTTAGTTACAATTTTTGCTTTAGACCATCCTTTTGTATATGCATTCATAAATTTTTTTTTCTTAGAGTTTTAATTTATATAAAATCCAAATTATGCAATGCTGCCATAACAAAAAAATAATAAAACAACTATTGCAGGTTATTCACTATTTCGCAATTCCCTATTATTTGGTCTTCTTCAATTGCCTTAAAATCCAATACGGTGTCTATTCCCTCACCGCAGTTAAATTGGTCTGCCCCTGATCCACCTTCCAGTACATTATTTCCACTATCGCCAAAAAGTTTATCATTGCCATCTCCTCCGGATAGAAAGTTGTCTCCAATCCCGCCAACAATGATGTCGTTTCTACCGGCACCGGCTATTTGGTCATCTCCAGAACCTCCCTGAAGCAGGTCATCACCAGATAAGCCGAATAGTTTGTCATCACCGTCATTTCCATATATGACATCATCACCATCTTTGCCTTGCATCATATCATTTCCAGCAAGGCCTATAACCATGTCTGGTTGATTGGTTCCTTTTATATCATCATCGCATATTGTTCCTGTTATTGTGTTCCCATTTTTTTCTATCTCTGGTGGCCCGCCATTAACGGTGTTACTAGTACAACCACCTATAGCAGTAGGAGCTGATGATGATTTTGAATAGATGTTGTGTTCATTGTTTTGTTCATCCATCCTATTTTGTTGTGGATCACCTTTCTTTTGATCATTAGCATTAGGGTTTATTGCGTCCAAATAATCTGATGGGGACTCAAATGAATCAATATCATTATCGATAACCATTTTACTATATGCATTGTCAGGCAAAATAATTGGAATTCTGTTACTTGCACTATGGGAATCAAAATTAGTCTTTGAAAAGACAAGGTATTTGTCAACATGATCTGTATAAATTGAGAAAAATAAACTAGATAGCAGTAGTAATAGTAATATTGGCAATACCGGCATACATGTGTAATATTTAAAATTGCAATTAAGGATATAATTACAGTGTAGTAGTAGCATATGTTATAACGGTATTTTGAATAAACTTCTGATTACAATATTATTATTATTTTTTAGTAATATATCTGCTATTTAAATTAACAATGCGATGATAGTCTACAACACTATATAATAATACATCTGATAACGATGTCCATATTGCTATAATTTGCCTATATTTGCGTTAAACTACCGAGATTTGCAAACAAATAAATAGACTGTCGAATACAATAGTGCCGCTACTATATCTTACTATTATTAAATATTATACTTAATGAATTAAATAGAAATATTTATCTAAATCCATTAATATATAAAATTATCTTAATCAATTAAGCATATGAATCGGAGAAACACATCTTACTACCTCTTTCTATTGATATTATCTATTGCAGTTTATGCTTTAGGAACTTATCAAAACATTAATGCAACAATTACACGCTCCGATTTATCTGATGGTATATTAAATAACAATTTATTTATTAATGTGGACAGCTTTTTAGATGGTGTTTTAAATAACACTTTAACTAATATAACCCAATCTAGCGATGAAACAGCAGGCCCTACAGAAGAAAACAATCTTGTAAACGATTGTAGTAATTGTGATAGCAATGACGGTAGCAGCAGCAGCAGCAGCAGCAGCAGCAGCAGCAACGGCGACAGTGAACGCGAAAACCGTGATGGTAATGACGGTAGCAGCAGCAGCAGCAGCAGAAATTCAATTAACAATGTCAACCCACAGGATTTGCCATTTTCATTGCCGTTTAATTCACAGTTTGCTGATCAATCCAATAATCTAAGAGACAATATACACGATAAAATCCCATTCCCATAAAAAAATCGTGATTGTTCTCACATGGCTAAAATTGTGGATTTCTATGTTTATTCCCTTAATTTAAAATATTTATTGGATAATTAACTATAATGTATTACAACTAATACTATGCGCACTGTATTATGATAATTGATGTCTTACTGTTGCCTCCCGACGATGACATTCGCAATCACAATCTAACATTTTTATGTCAAATGAACAGTCTTCCTCTGGACCACATGGCTCGTCAACGGGCCATTTTCTTGGACACTCTCTATGTTTGTCTCTTTTACAAAAAAATGTTATAAACATGGTATTGAAAGATTATAAATCTATGTTAAATAACTGGGGCGCATAAATTGATCCCTCTCTGACTCTTTTAACTTTGGCCACTGAAAGATAATGCGGCCATAAGGTTATCATTATAGACCCTTGGGGAACATTTTCTGGGGATTCTATTATTATCAAATCTTTTAAATCAACACCATGGGCCTGTAGCTTGATTTTACTTTTGTTGATTAATTCTTCTGGCATTCCACTGCTATACAGATAAACTTTTTCAGTATATTCGATGTTTTGAGACACTATCTGTAATAAATTATCGAATAAAAAAACATACCGCTGTAAACCGTATGCTTTTATGATCATGATAACTTCTACATAGAAGTTATTGAACCTATTAAAATTGAGGCTAATTTTATAGCTCGTCTACTTTGTATTTAGTTGTACAGCCCATGCATTCAAAGATTTCGCTACCAACCTGCCCCGAAACATTAAATCTTACTATTGTCTTGCACTTTGGGCATCTGCCTTCAGTTGACTTTGTCTTTTTGATTGGCCTTGCGGTTTTTCTTTTCCTGCTTCCCACATATTCAAGTAATTAGGAGCTTTTAATAAATTAATTAGTAAAGATATTAAAAATATATAGAATTTATAAATATCCTCAACAATGAAGAACAAATGGGTCTTTTAGTTGTTGTATTTTTGAGTTAGGACTTGGTGCCTGAGTTAAATTGTGTTTGTACGCTGATGTTGCTGCATGGACCTGTATTAACTAAATATACGCATTGGCTGCTTTGGCTTAATTGTTGTGGTTAGAAAATTGATTGTTTTTTGGCTCTTTTTCCACCATCGTTATTGTCTGTGTCGCAGTCATGATGCCTACATTCCTTTATGTGGTGTTTGAGTATCTCTTTTTGCCACATTTGTCTTTTTTGTGTGCTGATGCCCTTTTGTCTCCTACCATTGATGGATGTGGGCCGCATATCATAAAGTTGCGATTAATGCTAATACTACAATGATTAATTGTTTTTCGGTGACTGTAACCATTATCGCCCAATATGGTATCATGCTAGAACAATGCTACCATGGCTTAACCTGATATACTTTATGGATATTATGGTGGACTTATTTGGCAATACTTATCATCATGAATAAGATTTTTCTATAGTTTGCAAAACAAAGGGATTAAATGTACAAAACAATCCTAGTAGGTTTTTGGATTGGTTCAAACAAATCCGCATATGTTGACCCAAATACTTTGGTAATTTGATTGAAAAATGGATATGCCTCAAAAATGTATCAATGGTTTCGAAGCTGATTTTGTTCTTGCAATCGCTACGCATAATGGATTTAGTGAAAAATGCCCAAAAGACACAAAGAAGATAAATAAACAGGATATTAGGGAATTAAATAAAATAAAACGAAACGTTAGAGAATTGACAAAAAATAAAATTAATTTGCTATTAATTTTTAGCTATTGCACTGTTGCCACTATTTACTAGGTTTTGGAATTCGACATTATTGCAGGATACTATCGCCTCTTCTCCGGATACACACAGTGAATCTTGTTTGCTATCCTGTTCCTGTTTGTTGTTCTGATCACCATCACTGTCGCCCTTGCCTCCATTTTGCTGCCCTGATGCGCTGTGTCCGTCATTTGACTGGTCTTGAGCGCTAAGGTTGTTGCAGGATAAGGCTATGCTCTCGCCGTTTACACACATTGATTCTTGTTCTGAAGACTGTTTTCCTGATCTGTCCTGATCTGATTCATTGCCCTTGTCTTTTGATTTTGCAAATGCGGTGTTGTCACCCAAGGTTTGTGCTAATGGACCTGTAATCATAAATATTGTTAATGCTGCAGTTATTCCTATAGCTAAAGTCTTTGTATTATTACTCTTAAACATAGTCTTGTAAATGATATAATAACAATTTTATTATCTATATTTCTTAACAGTAATCTATTATATTAATAGGTTAAAAAAAACTGCTATTTTTTAGCAATAATGTTTTAAGGTATAACATTATATCCATCTATTTTATATGCAAAGGTTTCTGTTGTTCTTGTTGTTATTTATCCATAAACTAAAATACAAATTGCCATTTTTATTGTTGAAACATTTGTTAAGGTATTGTATCGTATTTATTTTGGATAATCTTAAAAAATCCCATTTGAAATGAATACAGAAAAGAATATTGGAATTGAGGGTTCGGAAAACAACAATAAAAGAACTAAAGCATCCATTGAAATTACTATAGTTGGGGAAGATAAAAAGGGAATTGTTGCTGAGATTACAAAATATATCTTTAACAATGGTGGCAATATTGAAAAGATAAATCAAAACGTTATAAAAGGTCTTTTTGGTATGCACTTGGAGGCTTCTTTTCAAAAAATAGAAAAATCCGTAGTGAAAAAAGAATTGGCTGGATTATCCGATAGATTAAAGATGGAGATACGTGTCCATTTCCATGAAGAAAATAAGATTAAAAATGTTGCAATATTTGTAAGTAAAGAGGATCATTGTCTGTTAAAGATTTTGGATTGTGTTGCACGAGGTGAGATGGTTTCCAATATCTCTATGATAATAGGTTCAGATGAAAAACTAAAGCCTATAGCAGATGCCTTTTCTATTCCCTTTTTTTATATAGAGCATATTAATCAGAATGAAGCTGAAAGCAAGATTCTTCAGTTAATAGACCAGTTTGACATTGATCTCATTGTTTTAGCTAGGTATATGCGGATATTGACGCCTAATTTTGTATGGCGCTATCCTAACAGGATAATAAACATTCACCCCTCATTATTACCTGCCTTTCCTGGTGCACTAGCATATGTTCAAGCCTACGAAAGGGGAGCAAAAATAATTGGATGTACATCTCACTTTGTTACAGATGATCTTGATCAGGGACCTATAATAATTCAGGAAGCATTCAAGGTTCTGCCTGACGATACCTTGGAAACAATAAAAAATAAGGGCAGATCAGCTGAATCCGTAGCTTTGCTTGAGGCAGTAAAACTCTTCTTAAACGATAAATTGGAGGTTTATTGGGGTAGAGTAAATTATAAATAATTAAATGCCTTTATATCGTAATCAATCTTTTTTCTATGTTATTGTATGTTGAAGGAAATAAAAAATTTATATCAACGCACTTTTTCTGACTTGGTTACTAAGACTTATTCCAATGTTGATATAGCCGTTGTCCCACTTGGCTCCCTTGAGCAACATGGCGAGCATTTGCCTTTCTCAACGGACACAATAATTGTAGAATATCTGTCCAAAATCATTGCAAATAATACCGATGCTTTTTTACTTCCATCACTTTGTTATGGGGTTTCTTTTGAACATGAACCATTTTTTAATGTCTCCATAAACCACAACATTCTGTTAAACTTTATTTCTGATATCTGTATATCTTTATTTAAGCAGGGAATCAACCGGCTATACATTATCAATGGGCACCATGGAAACATAGGTCTTTTGCAATATGTTGGACAACACATTTCATCAATATACCATGAAAAAGGAAAATTCTTTTACTATGTTAATTATTGGCAGATGCTAGACAAAAGCTTTGATCATGCAGGTGAAGTGGAAACATCACTTATGTTGTTTATTTGTCCTGAATTAGTAAGAATGGATTTGTCCAAAAAAGGCATGGAGTTGGACAAACTAACTGGTGATGGCGGTAACAATAGTAATTATGGGGATGTCGTTAGCAAAGCTGGTGTAAACATGTCTATTAATAATCCTGGTGGGTTCGTAAAATTTACTAAAAATGGAATATGGGGAAACCCGTTGGATGCTTCGGTTGAAAATGGAAAACAAATGCTGTCACGTATTGCCGAAAAAATAGTCTTGTTAATCACAGATGACCGTTACAAATAATATTTTATATTTGACTTTATGATGAAATAAATAAATTTATTATAGAGCCTGAATTGATTAACAATAGGTAGAAAAAAAAGTTGTCAGTAGATATGGCCGTTAAAGTTCTAGATGAGAGCCTAGGCAAAGATGTATTAATCAAATTAAAAGGTGGTAAAGTTATTAGAGGTAATTTACAAGGTTTTGATCAACATATGAATTTGTTATTGGAAAGTTCTGTCGAAATATTGGAAGAAGGTAAATCGGATGAAATAGGACATATTGTTGTGAGGGGAGACAATGTGGTGATTATTTCCCCTCCACAGTTTAAATAAGATTATCAAACAAAGGGGTAATGGGGAATGACGAAAGGCACTACATCAATGGGTAAATTTACCCGAAAGAAAACACATATTCGATGTAGAAGATGTGGACATAATTCGTTTCATAAACGAGGTAAAACCTGTTCAAAGTGTGGTTATCCTGATCCTAAAATAAGAAAATACAATTGGATTAAAAGACGTGTAAAGTAGTATTTACCTGTTTAAATCCATAAAAAGAATATCGTTTAAAAAACATTTGATTTTGGCATAAATGTCAGTAGTAGATTTTATAGTTGTTTTTGGATCCATTATCTTAGGTGCCCTGTGTGCTTTATTTGTTAACAGGTTCTTAAAAACAAATAAAGAAAATAAAATTGGTATGTCTAAAGACATACGTTCTGAGTTCAACAAGCTTGTTTTAGAAAAGGATGTTGCTCTAGAAGCAATAAATAAAATTAATCAGTTTTTTAGTGAAAAAAAAATAGACTCTTATGAAAAAGATAGACTTTTGTTAAAGTATGGTAAACTTTTGGAAAGTTATGATGAGCGTATTTTTAAATTGCAACCATCTTTGGAAATGCACGATATTTATCTATATCGCAAGCAACTGTACTCATTAATATCGGATTCTATATCTAGATTGGACCAAAAACTTGATGGTTTTTCAAATAAGTTTAATATCTTCAAAGAGGACAATAACAACAACAAAAAAAACTATATGCCAATGCCCACTTTAGTGCAAGAGACTACACCTACTGATCGCAATTCTACCAAAATAGGTGCTGAAAGCATCAAACATGATGATGATGATGATGATGATGATTTTCCATCATATTTGGATAAAGCCGGCACCGATTTGAATTTTTCAGGTTATGATGAGAACCCTATGGTGACATCTTCCATTGCTGGAATAAAAAACAATATTGGTGAAACTGACAAAAATGGCTATGGAAAAAATGACGATGTTGATGAATCCCACGCAAAAAAAACAGATCTGGAGAACCTAAATGTAGAAGACATAAATAAAATACAAAAAGACATTCTACAAATATTAAAAAGATTAGAAGATCCATCTGATTAAATATGGGGGTTGTCTAGAAGTTTGTATTCTAAATCCTACATTGCAGTTAATTTAAATACGCATTCATCCTGAATTTCTCAGGTAGTGATATGTCAACACCAGCAAACAATCCTCAACTGCGTTTTTTAGATGACGGTTTTGAGAAAATTGCTAGAGATATTCTCTCCAATCATATAGGTACCGATTCTCTTCTTATCGGATTAGGTAGCGGTCGATCTGTTTCAAAAATAGTTAATAGTTTTTCTGATTCGGTTGTTAGAAATTGTGAATTTATTTGCACATCACTTCAAATTAAAATTGATGCAGAAAGAAAGGGGCTAAAAATATTGGATGAAACAAAGATTCCTTTTTTAGATGTTGTTATTGATGGTGCCGATCAAATAGACCGGGATTTCTTTATGATTAAAGGGGGCGGTGGCGCTTTATTGAGGGAAAAGATATTGTATTATTCCTCAAAAAAGACTGTTATTGTGGGGGATTTCTCAAAATTTGTTACCGTTTTTTCGAGATCTCTGCCTATCGAGGTTATTCCTTTTGGTCGTACTGCTGTGATTCACTTTTTGGTGGAAATGGGCGGTAAACCTTTCCTTAGAACTATGGAAAAAGGTTATCCATATCTAACCGAAAACGGGAACATTATTTTGGATACAATGTTTGCAAATTTCAATGATGTGCTGGATTTAGAAAAGAAAATAAGGAAAATACCCGGAGTTTTGGAAACTGGTTTTTTTATCAAACCTGCCTCCATTTACTATAAAGCACTGGAAGATGGGAATTTTCAGCTAATAGACAAAATTCATCAAAGATAATTTCGAATACTTCTAGGACCAGATCGTCTGAATTGGTTTTTAAAAAATACCCCTGGTGATTTAAAATTGCAAAAAAACTCTTGTGATCTATTGATAACAAATGCAAATATAGTTATACCTAAAATTGGAATTGTAAACTCAAATATTCTTATTGAAAATGGAAAGATCAAGGAAATAACAAATGATGAGGGCAGTGTAGGTTACTCAAAGAAAATTAATGTGAATGAAAAATTTGTATTGCCTGGACTAATTGATCCCCATGTCCACTATGGCGTTTTTTCGCCTGTTGATCAGGCTGCAAAAACAGAATCCCAATCTGCAGCAATAGGGGGTGTTACTACCATGATGCGCATGCTGAGGTTATATGAGTCATATGAGCAAAAAATATCAGAACACCTTCGGGCAAGCGAAAATAATCATTTTATTGATTATTCTATACACGCATCAATTTTAAATTCAAAACAAATTGATGACATACCTTATCTTTGTAAAATGGGGGTAACATCATTTAAACTGTATATGAATCTAGGGTCCTCTGATAACAGGATCTTGATGGATATGACGCCTTATGAAAATAAATTGTTGCCTGAATATGTTGACATATCAGATAATCTTTGCAACAGTGTCCTAAAGAAATCCTCCTCTTCTTTGTCCAACTCAATAGTTTTAATTCATGCTGAGGATCACGTTATAAACTCAGAATTAATTAATAAAAATAAACTAAAAGAATTTGCAAACAGCGACCACGACAGCAGAAACATCCATCATGATGACAAATTTAATCCTTTAGACCTTTGGTCTAAATGCAGACCTCCAGAAAGCGAAATAAAATCTATCAAAAAGATCATGAGGATGGGTAGGCAATCACAATCCAATTTATATTTTGTTCATATAGGCTCAAATGATTCACTGGATGCCATTTTGATGGAAAAACAGCGTGGGGGTTGCAATGTATATGTTGAAACATGCCCACATTATTTAACACATTCTACAGACTACAATAATCTTAAGGGTAAGGTTGTTCCCCCCTTGCGTTCAAAAAATGATGTAGCAAGTTTGTGGACAGCTATTAGAAACGGCGTTATAGATACTATTGGCACAGATCATGTTGCAAATAGTTTGAACTTGAAATATGGTGAAAGAAAAGATGTCTGGTCGGCGCTTGCAGGTTTTCCTGGTGTCGCAACTATGTTGCCTGTATTACTGCATTTTGGTATCAATTCTGGACAACTCTCTATTGAAAAATTGGTGGAATTAACCAGTTACAATACCTCCAAGATTTTTGGAATGTTTCCTAAAAAAGGCACCATCCAGAAGGATTCTGATGCTGATCTAGTTGTAATTGATTTGGATTTGATAAAAAAAGTAACTCCGGACATTTTACAATCCTCGTCTGATTATAGTATTTATGATGATTATGTTTTACAAGGGTGGCCTGTTACTACAATTTCTAGGGGGGAGGTAATTATGGAAAATGGTGTTATTTGCGAAGATAAAATTGGACACGGTAAATTTGTTAAAAGAAGATAATAAAATATGGTCAACAGCCGAGCAGGTTATTGCACCATTTGATTGTATCTTTACATATGTAGAAAATTGATATCTTTTAATGGAATCAAAATTATGCTTGGGTAATGTTATTCCACCTTTAAAAAAAAATTAAATCATCACCAGACAGTGCATAAACGCTTTTCCATTTTTTAGGGTATAAGGAACAAAAGCGCCCATCAATTGGTTTATACATACGAATTAAATGTTTTGTATTTTTTGTAGTTATTGGGCTGAGTTTAACATACAAACATAAAAAACCCGTCTCCCATTTGAAGCATTCCATATACCTTTGATTGGTGGTGCCTTTAAAAAAAATGGATAAATGGTGTAGAATCGGCAAATCTGATGGCCCAAACTTTTTTTATGGGGGGGGAGGAAGTGTAGTGTGAGTGTGAGTGTGAGAGTGTGTTATCACATATTTACAAAATGGCCCTTTATCATTAACAGTAAAACAAGAATAAAATAACATGGTATTTAACTTACCAATAGCATTAAAAATGACTGAAAATAATGATGCCAAAAAAGCTGAAATAGAGATTAATAAAGAAAAATGTTTATCATTTCTGAATATTTCCGAGAAAATTAGATATGTGGGCATAATAAATAAATTTGGAAGAACTGTTACAGGCAAATTAAAAAATGGAATTAGACCTTTGTTAACACCAGAACAAGCAAGAGATGAGAGGTACATTGAATCTACCAGACAGCAATTAAGAAAAGATCTAGAGATATCAATAGGCAAATCCATCTTTACCATTGAAAAAAATGAAAATGTTGTCTTTTTATTGATTCCGGATAAATTCAAAGATTATTTCTATTACATAACATTAGAAAAAGACACGCCATTAGTTGAAATAAATGATATAATAGATAAAATAAATGAAAAAATGGGCTGGTAATAATTTACTTGAAATTTAACCTGCTTCTTATTTCCTTGTCTTTTATAATTGCCGGGTGGTTTGGATCTACAAGAATTACCTCAAACCAGGAATTCATTCCATCCTGATACAGAAAATAAGAACCCAAGACCTTCATGTTGAGAAACTTCTCACCGACACGCCTTTGAGCTACATGCTTCATACTGATACTTTGTTTTATATGAACAACACCTAGATGTTTAGGTCGCCTGCCTGAAACAGGGCGTTGTTTTCTCATTCCACCCCTGCCTACACGAACCCTTGCAACTACAATCCCTTGTTTTGCCTTGTAACCTAAAGCCCTTGCTCTGTCAAGCCTGCTTGGTGAATCAATTCTGAGTATTGTAGGCTCTCTTCTCCATACATATGCTTTATCTTTGATTATTTGTGATCGTGTTTTTAACATCGACTTCCATGTTTCTGCAATGTGGCTGTACATACCTTAAATTATTTTAACCCTTTAATATTTTTATTTAGAAGAAAAATAAAATAAAAAATAAACTCTGTTACTAGCGTCTGCCCATTCTCTCAGGCTTTTTTTGACCTGGTTGAATCCGCTTTTCGAATCTTTTTTCAAAATTGTTTTTATTTCGCATTTTAGATGAGGGACTAGTTCTCTCTCGAGCTTGAATTTTTGGTGTTTGACCTCTAACTTTTCCAGCTTTTGTTAATGATCCGTGAGTTGGCACATTATATTTATATCAAATCCTATATTTAATATATGCAATGACCCTTTTGTGTACAAACACGTTAGTTGTTATTATAGGCAACAATTACCTAAAACAATGAGGCGATGGCAATCATATACTAAGTTGTTATTATTTAAATTGTAGAACGAAGCAATAGACGTATCAATAAATGTCTGTTTTAAATGTCGACTATGCCCAAGAAATCCAAAGATTAAAGAAGGAAAAAAATGCAGTTGTTTTAGCTCATAACTACCAAATTCCCCAAATTCAGGATATTGCAGACTTTATCGGAGATTCTTTGAAACTATCAAAGATGGCGGCAGAAACTAATGCCTCAATAATTGTTTTTTGCGGTGTTCATTTTATGGCGGAAACGGCATCCATAATAAGCCCTGAAAAAAAAGTATTGATACCGGATTTAGATGCGGGGTGTTCACTTGCATCTTCAATAAATCCTGAGGAACTATTGGAATGGAAAAAACAAAATCCAAAAGCTATAGTTGTAAGTTATGTGAATACATCTGCAGAAATAAAAGCCTTGTCAGATTATTGCTGTACCTCTTCAAACGCAGCAAAAATCGTCAAGTCAATTCCAAAAGAAAATCCGATTTTATTCTTGCCTGACATGTTTTTAGGCGCATATGTTGCTGAAGTAACAAAGAGGAATAACATAAAGATATGGCCAGGAGAGTGCCATGTGCATGCGGGCATACGATCCGAAGATATTAATGCCATGCTAACAAAATATAGAAATGCTGAATTTTTGGTTCATCCTGAATGCAGCTGTACATCATCTACCCTTTACCATATTTCAAAAGGGGACATCAATAAAGGCACCAAAATACTATCTACAGAAGGTATGATGAAAGAAGCAAGGGTATCGCCCAACAGTCAGTTCATTGTGGCAACTGAGACTGGAATGTTGTACCGTATGAAAATGGAAAATCCGGAAAAAGAATTTATTCCAATTAAAAAGGATGCAGTGTGCAAATACATGAAAAAGATAACTGTGGAAAAAGTATACAATTCCCTGATGAACGAAGCATATGAGGTTAAGGTTCCAAAGGAAACTGCAGAAAAAGCAAGGATACCTATACAGAGAATGTTAAGTGTGGCATAACAACTTTATCACGCCATTACTTAAAAAAAATCGATCCAAAAAACGATCAAAAATGCGCACGATTAAAAGAAGATATTTCAAGACTATAGTCAATGGATTGAAACGAATGGGTTAGGGCGCCTACTGATATTACATCTGGTTTTGCAGATGCATATTCATAGATGTTGTCCAGGGTGATACCGCCCGAAACCTCAATAATGATTTTATCCCTCAATCCCAGATTTTTGATTTTTTCTATAGATCTATGAACCAAATCTGAGGTAAAATTGTCTAACATTATAATGTCGGCTCCTGAATTTATGGCGTCAATAATGCCATTATAGTCACATACTTCACACTCTATCTTTCTATTGGATCCATATTTGGATCGAATTAATTGGATCGCCTTGTTAACTGAACCAACTATTGCGATATGGTTATCCTTTATTAATATAAGTTGATCAAGCCTGTATCTGTGAGATATGCCGCCACCAATTACCACTGATTTTTTATCAAAATACCGTAAACCGGGTGAGGTTTTTCTAGTGGATGAAACACTCACAAATTCTGAAAATTTACCGAGTTTTTTTACAAATTGAGAGGTTTTAGTTGATATCCCACTCATGTGCATGATAAGATTTAAGGCTGTTCTTTCAGCTTTTAGTATGGATTTAGCGGAACCTTGGATAACCATGACGGCAGTTTTTCCTTTCAAAATGGACCCATCATTTACCAACAGGTTTGAAGTGCAATCGCATATATCAAAAATTGTTTTAGCTTCTGCAAGTCCACTTACCACTACCACATCGTCATTGTTTTTACAAATAATTTTCGCAGTAGCATCCATTTTTTCATTAATCAGTACGTTACTTGTGATATCACCTGTGCCAATATCCTCGTTTAAGAAATTCGTCAAAAGTGACCTGATTTCTATCTGATTTTTTTTTAATGGGGATTGGGCACTGTTATAAATATCCTGATATTTGCTCAATTTAAACTAGGTTACTTTCAGCGCATATTTATGGGGGGCAGAGATTTCAAGTGTTGATGCAATTTTGGATTTTTCGGAATCAAAAATTAAAAGTATTCCAGACCAGTCCTTAGATAACTCTGTTGATTTACAAACAGGACACATTTTACCCAAGGTCAGTGCCTTACATTTTTTACAAGCAAATTCTTTTGCCAATGTTATATCAACATTAATGTATTTTTTATTTCTTATCCTTTTTTGTATTGGAGGAAATAATGTTGGATGACGATACAGGTTTCTTTGATTTTTCGGCAGAACTCGCCTCAGAATGCGCATTCTGAGCATGCTTTATTTCTCGCTCCACCCACTCAAGTGCCCCCAAGAATGGCTGTCTGCATGTAATGCCAATTTTGCCCATCGATGCGCTTTTTCCCAAGCTTATTGCAGTAATTCTTGCGCGTATCTTTGATCCAATTCGTAAGGTTTTTTCCGACTGATTGGACAAAATAAGACCTTGCTTAACATCGCTTTTCAGATAGTCATCAGTAATTTGAGACAAATGCAGCAGAGCGTCAGTGGGGCCTATTCGCACAAAAGATCCAAAATCAGTTATCTCGACTACTTCACCTTCAACTACTTCATGCAGCTTAGGGTAAAATGTTAGGGCTGTAAAATGAACCTTGTGGTAAGTGGCACCGTCACCAGCAATAACTTTGCCGGTAGAATTTGCTTCTGCGTCGATTATTAGAATGACGTAGCCTAATTCAGCATTTACCATGCTTTCATATTTCTCTTTTAAGATTCCAATTGCTGTCACCTTCAATGAATTCGTTAATTTGCTCGGTGGAATTCTCACTACATCGGTCATATGTGCTATAGCAAACATAATAAGGATACAACATATCCATAACTTTTAGTTTATGAACTTTATGTTTAACTTTAAAAATACTCATTTTTATGACATACCTTTACAGTTCCAGGGATGAATGATTTAAATACAATCATGACCCGATTCCTGTATTATCATGGTTACTGTAGATCAAGTCATTACGGCTTTAAAAAGTGTAAAGGACCCAGAGATACATAAAGATATTGTTTCTATGGGGATGATTAAAGATATTTCAATAAATGAAGATAAACTTGCTTTTACGTTAGAACTGACTACGCCTGCATGTCCATTTAACAGTGAAATAGAGCAGGATGTTAGGAATTCGGTATCTACTTTGGGTATAAAAGATTTGGACTTGAAAGTGACAGCTAGGGTAGTTGAGGGTCGTTCAATTTCAATGGATCAGTTACTTCCAAATGTAAAAAACATTGTAGCGGTAGCTAGTGGAAAAGGCGGTGTGGGTAAAACAACTGTTTCGGTGAATCTAGCTTTAGCCCTGGCAAAAACAGGGGCAAAAGTGGGTATACTAGACGCAGACATATATGGCCCAAGTGTACCTTTGATGCTGGGGTTAAAAGAGAGCCCTGAGGTTTTAGACAATAAAATACAACCACCCATAACTGAAAATGTAAGGGTAATGTCTATGGGATTTTTCTATGAACAATCCCAGCAAGCAGGCATATATCGGGGTCCAATAATATCGGGCATAGTTAAGCAGTTTATTACAGATGTTAATTGGGGGGAACTGGATTACCTGATCATAGACTTGCCTCCTGGAACAGGAGACGCACCGCTAACCATGGCACAAACCATTCCGATTACAGGCATTTTGATTGTAACTACGCCACAAGATGTGGCCATGAATGTAGCAGTAAAGTCAATAGGTATGTTCAACAAACTGAATATTCCAATAATAGGGGTCATTGAAAACATGAGTTACCTTGCTTGCCCCAACTGTCAGGAAAAAATCAATATATTTGGCAAAGGTGGCGGCCAAAAGATAAGTGAACAATTTAACATTCCGTTTATAGGTGAAATTCCTTTAACTCCACAAATTATGGAGGGCAGTGATAGCGGCAAATCGATAATAATATCAGAACCACAATCAGAATATTCCCAGGCGTTTTATAAAATAGCAGGGGTTGCTGCTGGAAGAATCAGTGTAGTTGCTATAGATTTAAAAGATCAAGAAGAAAAGGAAGCAAACAAAGAAAAGATACCGCAATAGAATCAAATAAGTAATTACACCGAACCAGTCAATTTTTCTATCAAGTGAAATTATCGCATGGTTATGTGGTTATATAACTGAGGAACGATTGGCAAAAAAATGATTGCATTATGAGGATTAACTTAAATTATGCTGGTTTATTGAAGGCGCCATTTGGGACGTTAATAAGGGAAAATGAGATAGACCGAATAAAAATCAACCATTTTGTCAAAAGATGCGACAAAATAATAACTGTTGGTGATACCACAACCGAGAAGTTGCTGTTTTTTGGGTACATTCCCGATATATCTGTTATAGATAACAAAGAAAAAAGGGTTATAACGAGTAAATTCTCCGAATTTCAAGCCGATAAAAAAATTCATTGCGAGAATAAGCCTGGTGAGATAAACGCAGAAGTGATGAATCTAATTAAAGAGCTAACCACGGTAAAATTTTATGATAAGATACAAATCATTATTGAAGGAGAAGAGGATCTGGTAGCGCTGCCTTTTTTCATGTATTCTCCAAATAAATGGGCTGTTTTTTATGGCCAACCAAACGAAGGATTAGTTGTTGTTGAGGTAAACGATACAGTACGGGAAAATGCCAGGTTAATATTTAATAAAGCCTTTACACTATAAACAAAACTAAAAGGGTATGATGATGTGGTGGCTATATGAAAAATAATGATTAATTTACCATTTCTGACCCTGAATGAAAAGAATTTACTGGCCACAGGCCAACCTTTGTAATCAAATATTCTAGCGACATTATTGTTATTGCTAGTCAAAACTATCCAAAGAAAAGAGGCAAAAACGCATAATTATTTTATTGTGGTGCTATCTGCACAAAAAAATATGGTGCTTAAAGCACACCCGGATGTTTAAGGAAAAATGGTATACTGTATGGTAAATACGATAATGAGCAATACCTAAAATGTGTTAAACAATGTGATCATTTTGGATAAAGTCATAAACTTAAAACTTAGGTCCTATTGATATATAGCCTGTAAATCGTTCCGGTCTCATCACTAATGTAATTCCAGTTTTCTGGGCTTGTATCAACCATGGTAAAATAACTCTGTTCTTCTTTGGATAAAATGTCGTAGATTAGTTGACCGACAATAATGTGATCAATTTTGGCATAGGCAGTCATTTTTGTTGCAATACTGATAGTGTACCCCAGGATATCATAAATGGGCTGTTTTATCTCTTTTTTGTTCTCTAGGTGTTTTTCTTTAGGCTGGCTACTACTGCTGCTGCCGCCGCCGCCGCTGTCCTCATAAGAATCTGGATTTTCAGAATCAGGCAAATATTTTACAACAACGTTCTCACCATAGTCTATGCCTATTCTCACACCCATTTCGGGATAATCATATTGACTCAAAACGGGGTTAAAACCTTGATTTATGACTTTAATCATTGTTTTTGCACAATTAATTGCGTTAATGCACGGCAGATACAGATTGTCCGTGTCAACAGTAAAAAAGCCAATTATTGCATCACCAATGTATTTTAAAACATATCCACCATATAGCCTAATAATTTTGGTCATTTCCTGGGTAAAGGCTTGGATAATTTTGGAAATGCGCTCTATGGGGAGAGTCATTGATAATTTCGTTGAACCAACTATATCGATATGCAAAATTATTGAATTTATTTTAGTAACGGAATAATGACTCAAGATTTCTTGTGTTTCATTAAATGGAAATGTAAAAACTGGGTCTGTCCTTAAAGCTTTCCACATGCTCGATTGGGCACTGGATATTATTTTTGGAATATCGACTACCGCATCCAGGTAAAAAACGGACATGGGGCGATTACTTGGATTATTTTGAAGGTATTTCTTTTCAATGTCTTTCCTATCGCTAATATTCTGAATAACCTTGTTGACCTCATCCAATTCGATATCCAGTTGTAATGCAATAATCTCTAAAGGTATGCCCGAATCAAAAAGATTGATGATTGTTTGCCGCTGTTCATTTTTATTTATTTTGTTTGACCGTTTGTTTTCGTCGTATTGAAATTTTAATCAACTAAAACTGGCCATATGTCATACTTAAATGGTGCTAATCTGTTAAAACATAAAACCAATGTCTTAATAAAAATGTGCGGATAAAAATGTAATAAATATGTGACTGTTTTAATTTAAAATAATAAAAGGGACTGACGCTGTGAACCGGCAGGTTGCTGCCAAAGTTTGTATTGTTGAGCATTAAGGCTGTTTCAGAAGGTGTGTTAGATAAACCAACACACCGGTCCTTTGATGATGAGTATATTTTGTTTTGATGTTTGCTTCTTGCGCCTCCGTCTGCTAAGGATCTTCTAATGGTGTGATATCTGATGTTATTGCTGCTAATGCTAAGATTGTTTTGTGTTCGTTTTGTGTAATAACCCCATTATGCTGCCATATGTCTTTGCTTGGTGTGGTTTGCTCATCACTAATGATGCATATATGTCATACTCTTTAAGTATGCCATTACAAAATATCACTTCACCATACCATAACCCTTACCAAAAAATTTACCAAAAGGTGATTTATAAAAATAAACAACATCATCAACAACAACTAAACCTTTATGGGTATCTATAAGTTAAACTGACATCCACAGAATAGACGTTCTTGCATTAAAAGAAAATCTAAGAAATATAAAAAGACAAGTGACCAAATTGTAATATCAGATATGATGGTGTTATTACGTGTTAAACAATTGATTGTTTTTTTTAAACAAAATCAAAATAAATAAATTGTTGGAATAATGTGAATTAATGAGATTTTTGACTACCTATGTCAAATGTGAATATGTATTTTAAAATCCACGGGGGTAATCCAAGATTACAATACATATTGATGGTGTTATAAATCACAAATAAAGGTAAATGTTTTTCTTCTTAGCTGTTGTAACAGAATATTTGATGTTCTTTCCTGTACTTTTCATGGTCATCACTGCTTGCAAACGCAATGTTTGGTGATGTTGTGCCACTGACATGTTGGGCCTGCAAATGTTGCTGCTATTGCAAAGGTTAGTTTTTGTTTTTGTTGTTTTTGCCAAGTCTGGGGTTTAATAATTACTCTTGTTGACTAATTTGCTCTTATCTAAAAGGGGGATATCATTGGGTAGCAGTTACCCGATGCTTAAAGATGATTGCAACAAGCTAAACTTGTGGATGCTATTGGTAGAATGTGGGCGCTTTTGATCCTAAAAGCTTAATGGTTCCCATACAGGGGGGTTAGATGAGTCAGATAAAATCAATACCGATTATTAATAAATTGTCATCTTCCTTTTGTTTTTTTATTGTGCTTTGTTGCCATATGCTGTGATGTTGTAGTGATCAACATCTTTTGCGGTTACAAAAAAGTCAAAATCCCTTTCATAGCCTGGCTTAAAAATAGATGAAGCAGGCGTAACAAATCTCATTGTTTCTATTATTAATTCGTCATTTGAATCAAATAAATTGACTATGACCTTCACATTAACCATGTTTTCTGTGGAGTTATTGTGTACTGTTCCTTTGACAGCTATTAGCCCAGTAGGACTATCACCCACAGATATGTTATCTATTTTTAGGCTAATTGGCATATCTGCAATATGGTTTACAATTCCCTGCTCTTGGGACTGCGCAGAAAGTGGAAAAAGAATCACAAATAAAGATGCAAATAATGCTACAGTCACCATCATGGCATAAAAACAAACTCCGTTAAAATTGATCTGGATGCTCCGCAAGATTTTATTTATCATCATAATTATTGTTGTTATTGCATAATAGGAAACAAGAGACTTATATTTTAGGCGAATGTCCTAACATTTTATTTAAAATATTTGATACAAAACAAAAATTACAAAAAAATAATTTGCAAAACATGCGGTGGGCCGTATTTCTAAAGGAACTGTTGTTGTGTATGATGGCCATTTTAAATCATTGAAATAATATGATGTAAAAAAGTTTTTTCCAATTCGGAACTGTGATTCTAGTAAAAAACACCATATCGGTCTATTTATAAATAAAAATATCCCATACATCTTTAACATGTGGCATATGTTTTGAGCCGATGATTTTTTTTATCATGTTGCCTTGTTTTTGTTCTCTTGCTCTTGCTCTTGCTCTATCTCTACATCCAAATGGGATTTTGTTTTCTCCAATCTCCTTAGAGCAAAGAGTATTTCATTTTCTAGTGATTTCAACTCATTAACAGAACTGTTATCAATTTCTGGTTTTTTTGATTTGTAAATATCCTCTTTATACTTTTCAAAATATTCTAAATCGTTTTTTAAATCCACTGAACTGTCAATGTTGCTTTTTTTTATTTGAGCCGATGGGAGGAGAGGGGAATCTGATTGAGGGGAAATCAATCTTGAAGGATCCTTCAAATTGCCATTTGAATCATCTGTGCTTTTGGTTTGAATTTTATCCTTGTTGGTTTCCAAAGATTCTGGATGATCTTTTTCCAATAAAAGAGAAATCTTGGATAAAGTGGCGGCAACTTGCGAATGAGTTTTTTCTTGGGCCTTGTCGCTATTTAAAACAAAAGCAGACACATTGGCAACCATCCCTTGAAGTTCCTCTATTTTGTTATTGAGATTGTCCTTAGACCCCTTACTCTCTTGGAGGGTTTTATCTAATTTTTTATACAGAATAAACCATGATGTTGACAACAAGGCGGTATGGAAAACAAGCATAAAGATTATAAAAACATCATACAACCTAAAGCATCAAAACAAACCAAAGATTTAAAAATTTTTTTACTTTTGAAGATAAAACATGTTACACATGGTAAACATAAATATAAATATTTAAATTAAAAAACCCCTGAAGAAATCACGTGTGGAAGATTTTAGTTCCAAAGAAAATCGCTTATGGTGAAAATGCAGCTAAAGAATTTGAGTACCCGGAAAAGTCGCTGATAATCACAACTACTGAAAGTAAGATTTATGAAAAGTGGATTGAGTATATGGGTATAAAAAACTATGAGATTTATGATAAAGTGACGCCAGATCCAGCCATAGAGACAATAGAGAAAATAAAAAACGAATATGAGGGAAAAGAGATATCGCACTACATTGGCCTTGGAGGCGGAAGTTCTTTGGATGTCTGTAAGTATCTTAGCAAAATCACTGGAATTCCAAAAATTTTAATCCCTACTACTTTTGGGACAGGGGCGGAAATGACAACCTATGCTGTAGTTAGTTTTAATCACAAGAAAAAGTTACTGCAGGATGAGGCATTTCTTGCAGAC
>JACDHC010000254.1 GCA_013821245.1 Candidatus Nitrosopumilus sp. | reverse complement strand
CATAAAAAAACTAAAAAAAAGAGAGAAATATAAATTTAAAAGTGTTATGATATTAGAAAACCATCAAAGGAAATAATGGTATCCCTATGCCGCTAACATAGGCAGCAATAAAGGCCTGTGAAGAAAATTAAGATATCCGATTTATCTATTGGGAAAAGAAGATGGAGGCAACAACCATGACACTATAATTCAGAGTTGAATACCGTTTCGAAGCTTCAAAAGATATAGAAATTAATACGAAAAGATAATTTCATACCCATAACTCAAGAAAAACCAATAATGATCATACGGAAGGCAGACCCAATTCATCAGCCATGTGATGAATGCGATGTATATGATGAGGTCAAACTAACAACAAAGACATGGTTCGAATGGCTTGTAGGAGAAGATCATCTCTTTTCAATTAGTAATACAAACTTTAACTACATATGACAACAATATGTGATTGTAAAAATTCGTCATACTTTATTCTTCATCACATTCATGATATCCATATTTGAATGCTGTTAACTAATGTCGAAGGCATATTATTGATTTGAGCAATCTATTAGACCAAATGAACTTTTAGCAATGTAAATTTATTCATGATAGATCTCCACTATTTCATGGAGTCGATCCACATTGACAGGCTAACATAACATTAAGTGTTATAAGAAACATATAGCCTATTCAACCAAAATAAAGAAATTATATAATATTTTTATTTTATCCTTTTTATAGAAATACATCAATTTACTAGGCCTTTTCTAAACAGTAACATATGGACGTTATTTCTGTAGCAGGTCTTTGAATATCAACTTTTTATGAATAGGTAAAACTATTACCATTGTATAAATTTGGCATAGTCAGTTTTTTAGCTATTAGACTTTCAATTTTGTTCGGTTCCTCCATTTCCAACAAAAGGTATTTCATCAATTTGGTTCCATAGACAGTATCTTTCAGTTTTGCGAGATCTCTTTACCATATAGTTTCTTTTTATAGTTGTAATATGTTCCTCTTGAAATGTCTTTATCCAATATATTATTTATTGCGTCAATGGTTTCTTTTTCGTTTAGATTGTCATATACCTTCCACAACTTTTAATTAGATGCAAAAGGGGTTGTTGTTCTTTATCTAATATCTTCTCCACGTCTTATTTAAGAATTGCATTTATAAGTAATATTATACTTTACAAATTATAGTTTAAGTTTTGGTTATGCTGTAATTATTTTGTATTAGCGTTTAATGAATGCTTTTACGTTTTTGATGTAGTATTTGATATTATAATATTATCCGGGAGTATTGTAATATCTTCGTTTTAACAATATAATCATTCTATTGTAATTACAATATCTTCACTATCGACCATTGCCGTCTTTTTCTCTTTGTTAATCATATGCAATAAATCAAGTCCCCCTTCTTCTATTATGTATACTTGTCTTTGTCCATTATACGATAAAAGGTCATAGTTAATTAAATAAAACAAATATTTTTTGAGTAAAGAATATGGCAATGGTAATATTGTTTGTATTTTACAGGATAGTTCACAAACAGAACATTCCTCAAGACACGCCATTAAAATAGGTTCCACAATAGCTGCTTGCAATGTTGGGGATTTTTTGCTATTGTTATTACTTTTCGTAAAGATCATTTTTCAAGTCCGATTAAAATGAATCGCCACAAATTAGAAATCTATCTATATTGTATACACAAAGGGGACATTTTTTGTATGTTATTAAACTGATATCTGATAAAGCAGGTAATGCAGATGCCATCCAAAAGTAATTTTGGCATATTAGAAAACGCCTTTTTTGCTTTAAATTAAGTATTTTGGATATAACCTTTTTAGAATGTTTTTCTACATATTTTCTATAGTAAACAGTAGATAGCATTTCTTAAACTATTGGTAGGTACTTATTTAATGAGTTTGAATTTTTTGCAATAAACATTATACTTTAATTGTAATACCAATTATGCAATTATTTAAGTGCAATAATATCAATATCATTATGATGAAAAAACATGCCTAAAATCAAGGAAGGCAAAAAAGGAAAAATTGAAAGTGAAAGCATAACATTTAGAATTGAAAAATCAATCTTGGATGAACTACGATCAGAAGCTGATCAAAAAATGGAAAGCGTCAATACACTGGTGAATCAAATAGTAAAGTCATATATACAGTGGCATAAACCCGCGAGAAAAGCCACATTAGGTTATTTTCCAAAGGTTCTGATGGCCAAATCAATGAACTACCTCACTGATGAGCAAGTTATACAAATAACGGAGGAATATTGCAATCACCACCTAAAGGATATAACCCACATGTTAAGAGCCGCGAATACTTTCACAGCCTTTATGGATGCACTTTGTTCTTGGTTGGATTCTTCTGGTTATCACTTTAGAATAGACAGATGTAATGGTGTAGAAACGTACGTGATACAATTTGATTTGGGAAGAAAATGGTCCCTTTTTTTTAAAACACAGATGAAATTTGTATTTGAGCAATTTAATGTACATGATGCAGAAGCAAAGATGACAGACAACACAGTAATACTAGAAATACGTGTATGATAGAACACCGCTATTAATTAAAGAAAACCCCCCATAGTTGAATAAATCTTGATTCTTTTCACATGTTCACTCAAAGAAACATAACCCATCCACAACAACTGGATATGTTATTATCTTGTGCTTTCGAAGTCATCCTACAGGAATACGTCAAAAGCATTGCCCAATCTAGTTGAGAAATTGGGTAGTCATCATGAACTGGATCCAAAACCACAGAGATAAAAAACTAATTAGAAAGAGAATGAATGTATCTCAATTTATTCTTGATTAAACTCTTATCAAGATTGGTTCT
>JACDHC010000253.1 GCA_013821245.1 Candidatus Nitrosopumilus sp. | reverse complement strand
TAATTGGCTAAAGAAAAAAACTTGAAGAGAATCCAATTTAATACCGTGTTTGAAGCTTCAAAAGCAGGCAAGTTATTTAATTGGGAAAGAGATCATAAATACGGGGTTTTAATATTTGAAGTGTCAGAGGAGCAATACAATCTCCTAAAAGAAAACAAAATAGGTTTCTTTGATGAAGAAGAAAATCAACCATCAGACTTTTAAATTAGTAAAAAAGACAAATTTTGCTTTACATGGTTATTGTATGATACACAGAATGTCTAACCCCCGTAATTTAGCCTTTTTCTTCTTAAAGATTTGCTTTATAAAAGTAAAAGATATCCGTTGCGAGAGAACAGACTGTAAAACCAAATCCAATGCAACATTTGTCACCTTATGATCGCAATTTGAAAAACCATAAGGATATCAGAATCGAAACAGTTAACTAAATATCTTTAAGACGTACATGCATGTCTCAAGAAGAGTGTATTTTGAGCGAGCTTGCAAAGAACCTATACACAATAAATGAAACAAGATGACAACAAATAAAGTCAAATGAAAGTGAAAGCAACTTAATATCAAATGTTAATGTATTATCCAAAAGATGTTAGTTTTAAGCCATTTAAAATAGACATAGAATATTTAGATCATCACCCTATGCTCACAAATAACGAACTTGGAATAGCTGTTCATATAGATGAAAATGTTGACGTATGTGACAGAATAGAACAAGAGTTAAAGCTATCATGGCAGAAAATTGTAGAGGAGTATGACGAATCAAAGTTGATATTTAAAAAATTAAAGAAAGTTCGTAACAATTTATTGGAATTAAAAAAGCATCAAGTTTAACCGCATAGAACAATAACATACATCACAACACCAACCATAAGAACATACAAAAAGAGTTTTTACAAAAAAGAAAGATTTTCCTTTAGATTGCCATCTGATCAAATGAACAAATTACTCACATAATCACAATATTGTGAATTAGATCTACTTCTTTTGGAGAAAAATCGCATAGACATCATTTAGTTCACTCATCACTATTTTTCATTTTCCAAATTTCATCACAAACGTCACCTTCACTTTTTAAAATACATCTTTTTGGATTCCTTAACAAAGGATTAAGGATTATACAGGTTTAGTTGTTTGCTAGTTTTTCGATTTTTTATCGTTTGTCTGAAAAATACCCATCACCATTGTTGTTTTTTGAGGGTGAACTTTTGTGATATGGCAGAAACAAATTTGGTGATACAACCCGCCGCTATATATCCCATATATAAGAACTTTCCTCTAAACAGATAATATTTTGATATCTTATCACTATGATAAACCAATACAAGCAAATAGCATGGTTTTAATCTAGTAACCCATAATTAGTATTTTTATGTCGATATTATGAGTTACTCTGAGTCACTCATTTTGAGTATTATATGAAGTTCTTTTTACAGCGACAATTCAATTGCGGTGCGTTTAGGCAATCCATAAATGACATAACACATCTTTTGCTGAGACGTGTTTTATAATTAGATATAACCAGGTACCAAAACATGACACACCCATAGATAGCAATTTGATTGGCACGTTACTTTTATAATAGTGCGGTGAGAGGCTTATGCGCGAATTAATATTTTGATGATGAATACATGTTTTGCATTACAAAATAGTGTTTTTGCAAAAGATAGACAGAAGCAAAAAAGTAAAAGACGGATGTAATAGATTTAAAGCGTCATAACACCATTTAACAATTATTTTTTGGCTCCTAGTTTGACAAATTTAGCATACAAGTATATTATTTAATTACACATCTCTGCCTATGCTTTCATCCATTCCCTTGTTTCAAGATATTCAATAAGATGAATCATCTCTTGCATTCTTATCTTTCCACCAGCTTGATTTTTGCATGATTCGTAGAATTTTAACAATATTTCATTTTCGTCATTTGTTATCGAATGTTTTTCTTCCACCATATCAAAAAACTTGTCTTCTTTTTGTATATGATCATCAAGAAATACAGCATATGACTTTAAGAATCTAGCAACAGGCTCATTTGTTGGCCTATCCGCCTTGCTTAACTCATGGTTATCTTCTTTTTCCATATTTTTTTTCCACTCTTTTAGTTCTCTTCTTAACATCATTGCGATTCGCCTTCCCAATTCATGTTCGATTACGAATTTCCGGATATCTTCTGCAAATCCATCCTTATCTTTTGTCTCTGGAAAATACGCCTTCTCCTCTTTGCCATGGTGGAAATTATCTACAAATTCCTCTATGATAACAGAGACAATCTCTATGTCTGTTATAGGTATGGATTGATTTGCGTATAACTTGTCAGAGCATGTTTTAGAGATATTTCTAATTCTTTTTATAGTCAAATGGTCATTTTTTAGGTTTTGTGTTGCATTCAAATTTAGTCTACATCGATTGTTTTTATCATATCTGTATTTAGAGTATCTAATAATCGCTAATTCCGTATTTTACAGCCTATTAATTTCTTTAACTCAATTATTTCAATAAGCAAAAAAAGTAAAAAAATAGTAACAATACATTATCTTGATGTATACTTATGTTACTTAAATCAATTATCCTAATTATTTGGACTTTTGAAGCTGTATAACCCTTTTAGAAATTTATGTTTATGAAATACAATTTAAATACGAATATTAAGATTATAGTTAAAAGTAACGAAACAAACCAAAGCAAAATAAATAGCATTTACTCATATACTATATTAATTATCACTCATGATTTATTTCGGATTCATAGTATTTTTAAAATTATTCAGTATTTGTTATTATTATAGTAAATTCTTAAATTCCCGATTTTATAACAAATAACCCAATTTCTAGAGATAGCTCATGATTCTTT
>JACDHC010000252.1 GCA_013821245.1 Candidatus Nitrosopumilus sp. | reverse complement strand
TTTCTATATAGCGACTAGTATCTAATGGATCCTGAAATATCTCCCAATACGCCAGTCCCTCGCTTTTGAGGGCATGTCCTAATTCACGCATTGCCTTCACAAATTCATGGGTTATGTTAGGATCAATTCTATATTCAATTGTTATGAGGGCCTGTCCATCACTTTTTGGTGGATTATCCGAAAGTTGATGTGGAAGTGACCAGTAATCACTGCCTGCCGGTGAAAAATCAAGATCATTAACAATGGTCGTTTTGTAGCGTTTTCTGAAAATAACGGTTGTTGCAGCCAATGCAAAAGACGATACTGCCATGGTGATCGGAATTCCAAAAATGATTGATATTGTGACCCATACTACACTTCCAACTGCAAACCCACCATTTAGTATGAGCAGGTACACTGCCAACACCCTTGCTCCAATCCATTTTGGTGCAGATTTTATTCCAATCGTATAAAGTGATGACAATATCGTAGTGTAAGCAACCCCTCCAATACCCATCACAATGCAAAGAATACCAAAATCCTGCCCGTATCCCATTGTGAATATTACTATTGCAAGTAATCCAATAGAACCTGTGATAAGGGATTCCACTGAAGTCCTATGCCGCAACTTTGGCAATATGCCAATTCCACTAATTATCGCACCCATGCCAAAAGACCCTAACAGCAATCCAAAACCCATGGAGTCAAGCCCAAGTTCCTATTTAGCTAAAAGTGGTAAGAGAGACAATAGCGAACTGCCGCATATTGCAAACAAGCCTGCACGAACAATCACTACATGGGCTGCTTTAGAATAGCGCACATAACGTATTTGGGCACGAATGGCCCCCATTATATTCTCTGGAGGCAGGGTATTTTGTTGGTTGACATTTGATTTTTGGGGAAGCCTACTGAGGACTAAAATCATACAAACAAATGTTGTGGAATTAAGAAAGAACACAGCCCAAGGTGCAATTGCCGCTAAAACAAAGCCCCCAGCTGTGGGGCCTATAACCCGTCCAATGTTGCCAGCAACAGCATTAAGTGTGAGAGCAGCCGGTAGTTCAGAGCTTGATACCAATCCGCTCATGATTGGAATGACTGGGGTCCTAATCATAGTTGTACCTGCTCCCAGTGCAAAAGCAAGTATCAACAATACAGTTGGAGTAATCACACCAACAATGGTAAGTACCCCTAATATCGTAGATATCGTAAACATGTAAGAACAAGCAATAAGCAGTAAGTTACGTCGTTCAAAAATATCAGAGATTACCCCAGAAGGCATAGCAAACAGAAAAATCGGCAGTGTGGTTGCTGTTGTGATCAGAGAAACCAATAAAGGATTTGGAGCAATCGAAACCATTAGCCACGAGGCCCCGACATCATACATAGCTGCACCAATATAGGAAAAGAGGACCGCAACCCACAACGTCCTATATAGGCCATATCTAAAAGGACTCAAACCGGAAGCCAAAGTGTTTTCTTCTTTCCTCAGTTCTTTACCTTCGACCACAGAAAACAAGTAAGCGAAGGTTAGTCATACATTTTTCTAAACCTATTTTCAATCACTTTTGTTAGATTAATAAATTATATGACGACAAAGTTTCATAACTACCAAATCACTATCGCTTTAGGTTATTTTCTGTCACCAAACTTTAATTTTTTTATTTTAATGCGCTTGTATGCGATTTTCTATGATGCCCATTGCAACTGCTAATTACCAAGGTGGTTGTCGCTAACTTGTTCAGTTATGATGATGGCAGAAACATCTAACACATGTTGACTCAATCCCTGAAGTGTAAGGTTGCTGGTAATCCAAAAAAAAAATATCTTTTGATAAAAGTATTTGACCGGGCTTAACATATGTAGTGGTTGCTGTTCATTAAGACGGTTAATTTTTTATGATTGTCCCATGATTACAGCACCAATAAAATTATGAATTTGTAATGATTTGCTTAAGGTGCATAAATATTCATTTTGTATTCAGCAAGAAAAAGAAACATCCAAAATCATAGTTTTCCTTGGCATCGTAGAAGAGAAGATTAGAATGTTTTATCCGGTAGCAAGAAGAATTCGCATCTTATGTAAACAAAAGGATCTAGGCTAGGTTCAAAGCTAACAAATGGATATTAAAATAGAAAGTAAAACATATCCAACATTACCTGCCATACAAACGCCATTGATAGAAAAAACCTAACAGATATATCAAAATATTAGGGACAAGCGTATTTGAGATTAAAAATTCATATTAAACAAACCTTTACAACAAGATTGCTTATATATTCAAACTAATCCATATTACTTTAGAAATTAAAAAAATTAAAGAATAAAATCATATATAGTAGAATAATTACATAAAATTGTATTATGTACATGAAATACAAGATGACTACCATTTTCTCGATAGTCATGATCACATCTTTTGCTACCGTTCTCACATTAAGTCCAATATCCTCAAATCTTTTGTCCTCAAGCACCATAGACACAATAAGTGGATCCCTAATTGACAGCAATTCCAACAGACATATGGCGTTTGCATCAGTAGAAGAAGGCCAAACAGGCGACGGTGAAGACCAAGGCCAAACAGGCGACGGTGAAGACCAAAGCAACCCTGTGGAAGATGAATCAGGTGGATCTGGCAACCCTGTGGAAGATGAATCAGGTGGATCTGGCAACCCTGTGGAAGAGTTAACACCTCCAACACAAGGATTACTACCTCCACTTCAAAGCCCTATACAGGAGCTACCCACAAATATTCCAACACAAGTACTTACGCCTCCACTTCAAAGCCCTATACAGGAGCTACCCACAAATATTCCAACACAAGTACTTACACCAACACCAACTAACACACCAACACCAACTAACACAC
>JACDHC010000251.1 GCA_013821245.1 Candidatus Nitrosopumilus sp. | reverse complement strand
GAGTTACACTTTAAAGTTCAAGAGCATTGTTTTCTAGATAATATCTACGAACCTAATAATATAGTTAAATATGACATGGGATCCTAGTGGTCAATGCCCACATCGGTTCTCTGTAAGGAATTCAAAACTCCAATTGATTGAATATCGGCATCTTTGTTTATATACCATATTACTCAATTTCAGTCATGAATTCAAATTACAGGGAAATAACAAACCTTACTTTTGTTTTGTCAATGGTAACTGCAATAGTTGCAATAAACTTCTCATCCACTGCCTTTGCCCAAAATGAACTTGATGCAAAACTTACAGGCCAAGAAGAAGTCCCACCCGTTCAAACACAGGCAACAGGTACCGCGATATTGTATCCAATGGGAGATAGTCTGCACTTTATTGTGAACGCCACCAACATAAAAGATGTTACAGCGGGTCATGTGCATAGTGGAAATATAGGCGAAAATGGGCCAATTATTACCACATTGTTCCAATATAATCCACCACAGAACGGTGTAGATATGGAAGACATGATTGCATCAGATAGGTTAGGGGGACCAATGCAAGGAAAACAAATAACGGACTTGATTAGAGAAATGAACAACGGAAATACATATGTAAACATACACACATCTTCAAACCCTAATGGCGAAATCAGAGGACAAATAACCGGTTTTGCAGAATATGGTCTGCAGTGAGTGCACACACACACAAAAAAAAAATTAAACCGAAGGATTAGTATGAATTGGATCCCAATATTGCTGAATCACAATACTGTGGTGAATCTATGCGTTCCGGTTATCGAGTGCCAATAATGGAGTCCACAGGCCATCATTCTTCTTACTGTAGTCCCACACATTCTGATTGTTTATTTCCATACCCAAAGAATAGAGGATAAGATATTCTTCTCAATTACATTTGTTAACCAACAAATATAGATAAAACAGGCAGATGACCAATAGTCAGTTGTCTTGATGGGGTTTGAGCAAGGAGTGCAGAACGGTTCAATTAATTTTTCAAATTATATCTTTTTCTTTGATTATATTTATAAAGGGGTAATGGGGTTGCGCCGAAAGGAAGCGATACGAACTTGAGAAAACCCCGAATTAGGTGCCTTATTGCAAAACCACATTATTAACACAAATGATAAAACTGTCGAGAGAGTTTATTATCCTATTCTAATCCATACCCTAAATGTGTGCTAATAGAATTCGTATAGAATTGGGTAAGACGTGGATTGAATCCCCTTTCGTTTGCACCAGAAGATATTTTACCAATACTCCATCTCTGTATGGCAGGAGATAAAGATGAAAGGAACTGAGTTTCTTTTTCTTGGAATCGGCGCAGTTTTCGGTGCGTTTCTTAGGTACAAAATAGCGTCTGCCCCTTTGCTGTTTGGCAACCTTGTTTCAAATGTATTGTTAGTTAACATAATAGGAAGCTTTATTCTTGGAATATTTTCTGTATTGTCTGCGACTTTAAATTTAGATTCAAAGTACTCCTTTCTAATTGCCATTGGTTTTTGCGGTTCCTTAACCACCATGTCCTCATTTGCATTAGAAAGTGCAAACATGATTGACAATAGGCAATTTCTTAATGTATCCGTTAACATCATGGCAAATGTTTCATTGTCGCTACTTGCGGTTTACGGTGGTAGAATTCTAATATCCCAGATACTGCAAAGTTAATTTTAATGGTAAGGCAATCAATGCTCTGTCTGACTATCCGTATCAAAAAGAATGATATGATAAATGGGAAAAGATTGGAAAAGGTATTAATGGAGTTCTTCAAGAAATCAAAGGTCTCTGGAGCAACAGTATGGCTAGGTGTCGATGGGTTTGGCAAGACTGGAAAATCAGCATCTCATTTAGAGGGACTGACAATCAACCAACCCATGATGATGGATATTGTTGAGGAAAGGTCAATAATAGAGCCATTGCTTCCTCAGCTAAAAAGGATGATAGATGACCACGGCATTATTACTCTTCATGAGGTTTATGCAATTTAGGTGCTTTCAGTTAATATTTAAGATATTGATTGATAAGGGGATTATTGTATTTACTGGAAAAACATAACATATGCTTTTTGGCTGTTGAAATTAAGACCCTAATGCAGGGTTTTTGGGTAGCGGTTTAATGATTATAATCCCTTTTCAGTCGTTAAACAGGCTTTTTGGTGTTTCGTCCGTATCGTAATAGTATCCCAATATGTTGTCTATGGTGTGCTGAAGTTTGGTATCACTGTTTACAAGAACCACGACAACTTTGTCCTCTTCAATTATTTGCAATACCCTCAAATTCTCATATTCTGACACAAACCACTTTAGTTTGCCTAGGAGTCTGTTTCCATAAAGTGTTCTTTTTTCACCTTCAATTATGGTTTCGCTGTTCCCATTGAAACCCAAAGTGTCATAAATCGAATTGACGTATGCTCTGTCAATGTGGACCCCTTTTGCAATGTATAGGTCCCTAATTTGTGAAGACATTACGATAAAGACCGCCAAGATATCATCATCCACTTCTACAAGATGCTTGATTTTATCATAATTGCCATCTTTACCGTTGCCATTCAAATAATCTTTCACAGATTTAATGTTAATACGGGCGAATATATCAATGATTTTGAGGCAGCCAATCACTGTTGGAACCTTTTGCAAATGCATGGAAAGAAAGGCTTACAGCCCAGATAAGCAATTCCCCATTATTGATGCCTGCTGTTTTTTTCAACAAATTCAATTACTGAAGAATGGAATCATATGTCTAAAACTTATGATTCAGAACCTTGTCAATATATTTAAGAATAGTGATTCTTTCATGTAAAATAGCAAATTGCAAAAGAAATATGCTGTTGGCCTCATC
>JACDHC010000074.1 GCA_013821245.1 Candidatus Nitrosopumilus sp. | reverse complement strand
GCCTTCTTTAAAAAATATAGGTAGAGAGCCTTCACTTAAGGCATAAAAAACCAGGACAACCATAAATAAAGCATAAATGGATGCTCCGATAACAAGAGCTTTAAACAATCTATCACCTGTCATAAACTTATTAGATTTTGATCCTATCAAATGGACAATCTCTGCTTTATTATCCTTCGAATTCAATTGCCATGATTATTAAATAATTATATTATTATACTTTACATATAGGATAACTATAGATTAAATGAACTATATAGAAAAAAAAATTAGTTGGTGGAAATTGGATTTCCGTTAAAGGTTAAAGAATTCAGTGTTTGTTTATTTTGTTCAACTACAGGAGCAGGTAATGGAACATATCCTAACGGTTCAGAGAATTTTTGTCCATCTGTTATAGCCCAAGATATAAAGTCAACGATAGATTCTGCCTTTTGCTGATTTATAGAGGGGTTTGTACTTAACTCGCTATATAATACAATATAGGAGAAACTGGAAATTGGGTAAGAATCTGGGCCTGGTGCATTAGTGAGAGATACGTTAGACCATGACGCTGAACCATTGGGTAAAACAGTAGCGGATGATTCAACCGCGGCCATAGTTGAATTTATCGAGGGTATAACAAAATTTCCATCCTTATTTTGAATAGTCGCATAATTCATCTCAGCAGTCAAAGCATATGCAAGTTCTACATACCCAATTGAATTTTCTGTACCACTAATTGAAGCCGAAACTCCCTCATTACCTGGTGCACCTATACCCGTTGGCCACGGTACTGATTTTGAAGTGCCTACCTTATCTGCCCATTCTTGGCTTACTTTAGATAGATAATCTGTAAATACAAAAGTTGTACCAGAGCCATCAGAGCGATGAACCACATTTATATTATTTGAGGGCAAAGTAAGTTCTGGATTTATTTCCTTTATTCTGGGATCATCCCATTTGGTGATTTTACCCAAAAATATATCTGCAATCACAGGGCCAGATAGCTTAAGAGAATTATCTTGAATTCCAGGAACATTATATGATAATACAACAGAACCAATGGTTTCTGGAATATGAACAGGATTTCCTGCTTGAGTAAATTCAGTTTCTGTTAATGGGGCATCTGTAGCTCCAAAATCAACTGTTTTTTCCAGAAATTGTTTTATTCCTCCCCCACTACCAATAGATGCATAATTAATATTTACATCAGGATTAACTTTTTTATACTCTACTCTCCATGTATCTATTAAAGGGAATGGAAAAGTAGCTCCTGCTCCATTAATTGTTACTTGCTGTGCATTGACTGAATTAATAACCATAGGGATTAAGAAAGACAGCGCTAGTAATGACACACCTAGTTTTTTAAAATTAGTTATATTTGCCACTAAAAGGATTATGGTATTTAATTATTAATCAATTATGTATATAATGATTATAGACTATATAGTTCTAAACAACCATAATTAAATTAATGAGAAATTTTTATAATATGAATTACAGGATTATCAAACTATAATGATAGTATAGAGATAATCTAAATGTTCAATATGTTATACCAGGTTTTAAAATGTAGGCACCTGTTGCAGCCTATCGTAATTAATCAGATAACATGAAAAATCAATATAAAGTTGTTTAAACCATCCAAAATATTAAAAATACAGTCATTTATCAATAACTAAAAATCAACATGATTTCTAACAGTAGGAGATAGTTCTCTAATTTGATAACAAACGGTTAAAATTATTAACATTCCCAAGATTTCCATAGAATTCCCTTACATAAAATTTTGCAGAATTATATACCAGAAATCTTATAGATAGGTTTTTTATGTTCAATTTATTAACCGTCGTCAGATAAAGAATGAGAAAACAATCTAAAGTATTGCATAAATCCAAATCTTTTATTTTAGGGTATTGTTCTTGTCCTTGTAATAAAGAAATTAGAATTAGGTCTAAAAACAGACACTTGATGCGATATAGACCACATCATCATAATAGAAATAAAATTAATTTTTAAATGTTAATTGTAGATAATGAATATTATTCATTATTATTATGATGATGATGTGACAATCTAAAAGGATGTAATAAATTCAAATATCCTTCGTAACATGTCTGAAAATGCAACTGAGACTTTTAGGAAGATATTTTACCAATACTTTATTTCTCCATAACATACAGATAATGAAGGGAATTGAGTTTCTTTTTCTTGGAGTCGGCACAATTTTTGGTGCGTTTCTAAGATACAAAATAGCATCTGCCTCTTTGCTGTTTGGCAACCTTGTCTCAAATGTATTGTTAGTTAACATAATAGGAAGCTTTATCCTTGGAATGTTTTCTGTGTTGTCTGCGTCTTTAAATCTGGATTCAAAATACTCCTTTCTAGTTGCAATCGGCTTTTGCGGTTCCTTAACCACCATGTCCTAATTTGCGTTGGAAAGCGCAAACATGATTGACAATAGGCAATTTCTTAATGTATCCGTTAACCTCATGGCAAATGTTTCATTATCCCTTCTTGCCATTTACGGTGTAGAATTCTAATATCTCAGATATTGCAAAGTTAAATTTAATGGTAAGGCAATCAATGCTTTGTCTGACTATACGCATCAAGAAGAACGATGAGATAAACGGAAAAAGATTGGAAAAGGTTTTGCTGGAGTTCTTGAGGAAATCAAAGGTCTCCGGAGCAACAGTTTGGCTGGGTGTCGATGGATTTGGAAAGAGCGGTAAATCAACAGTGCATTTGGAAGGACTGTCAATCAACCAACCCATGATGATTGATATTGTTGAAGAAAGGTTAACATAATGTTAGAATTTCGTATTCTACTGGCATCATTTGCAGCATAGTATTCATTTTCCTTAGTTTTCATTTTGTTAATGATTTCAATTCCAATAATACAAGATAGTATTTTTGAGAACCTGACTTTATCTTTTAGAAAATAATAGTCTTTACTGGAGATTATGCATACGGGAATGTTATAGGCAACATTCCATAACTCTTTCTCTAATTCATTAGGTATTGTATTTGCCATGCTATTGCCAACTTGAGCAGGAACCAAAGTTCCATCAGAGTCAGAAAAAATAGCGGAGACTTTCAGAATTCGGATATACAAAATTCATCATATAAGCATATACGATATTATACAACTAAAAGTAATTACCAATTTTGAATTGATGAAACAATGATGGAATGCTTTATTAAATTAATATATTAAACAAAACCTGGCAATGTCTTTTGACCATAATGCTATAGCAATTTCAATATTTGCAGGTCTCTTATATGGTATGGCTAACCCACTTATACTTACTCCTGTGTGGGGAGCGCTACGTCGGGTTATAAGTGACACATGATGTTTGTAAACTCTTTATTGTTAAGGCAATTCCATAAAAATAAGTAACATTATGAATCATTTCAAGCGCGATACACAAAAAACTAATAATTTCTCTATTGGTTTTTTTCTAGTTTTATGGATGCCACCAGATAAAGCGTTACAGGCTCTTCATATTCTTCTTTCATCCAAACCATTGTGAAGCTTTCTCTATTAATCAAATCAAGTATTTCTTTTTCTGAAAAGAATCGCACCTCAGAGCCGTTTATGTCATAAATGCCCTCTTCGACTTCAACTCCAGCACCATAGAATTGGTCATTATGGTTTCTAACCGAAAAATAGTTCAAACCATTTGGTTTTAATACACGACTAATCTCTGAAAAAATTGAATGGAGTTCAGCTCTTGAAAACCTCATATTGAGAAGCATGTGTGAATATGTGGCATCAAAATGAGTGTCTTGAAACGGGAATGGCTTTTTGACATCAAAGAGTTGCGATTTTACCGGCAGTTTTTTTTCAATGGCTTTTTTGTTTATTATCTCGATACCCCTACTAGAATAGTCCAGGGCTTCTACCGTAAGGCCATTTGAGGCAAGAAACATTGTATCCCTACCATGACCTGCCCCGATCTCCAACACACTCTTTACATCGTTTGATTTCATATGGTTAAAGCAAAGTGTGGCAAAACTGCTTGCTTCCTCTCCAAAGAAGGTATTGTCTGATTGGTATACCCCATCCCAAACTTCACTCATTGGTAGTTCTTATACTTCATGTCACCCTTTTACTTTTTATAATTAAAAGAAGATGGGGAATAATGAGTGTAGACTCTCTTTATGCCATATTGCCATACATTAAAAAATAATAAAACTTGAATAAATAATCATTTATTTTGATGACCATTTTCTCATCCACTGCAACAAATCAATTATTGATTCTGTTAACTCTTGTCCCTTGGTTGTCAATTGGTATTCAACTCTCGGGGGAATTTCGTTAAAGGCTTGCCTGTGCAAAATTCCGTTTCTTTCCAGTTCTTTTAGCCTTGTTGCAAGAGTTTTGCTGCTAAAGCCTTTCATTGTTTTTTTGAACTTTAGGTACCTTACAGAATCAGTGGTGCAGCACAATGGCAACAGAATCTCAAGTGTTCCTCTTTTTGTTATTAACGCCCTTAACGAGGATGTTTCCTTCATCAAGTCGTCAACATCATATCCTTCAAAGCTGCAAAACTCTTTATCCGATTGAATTATTGGTAACTTAGATACGGTATCCTTGGATAAATTACTTCCACTGACTGCTTTAGAACCCTTTTGTTTACCTAACTTCACTTACTTTACTATTTTTCTCTTACTATCTTAAATAGTTTCTATAGTAAACTTATTTATGACCAATGGTGACAAAAACATTAAAGAAAAAATCAAAGAAAGATACGGCAAGATAGCCGTATTTGGCAATTCGGATTCTTGCTGCATGCCCTCAGAATGCTGCAGTACCGAGGAAAATTCTGGGACTTCAATACAATCCATAGAAGCAATTGGATATAATTCAACGGAATTGGCGTCGATACCCCAATCATCCATTCTTGGTGTGGGATGTGGCAACCCAACAAGGTTTGCCCACATAAAAGAAGGTGATGTAGTAGTTGACTTGGGCTCTGGTGCAGGTATTGATGTGTTCCTCGCTGCCAATATTGTAAAGGACAATGGAAAAGTCATTGGAATCGACATGACCGATAAGATGTTGGAAAAAGCAAACGATAACGCTGAAAAATACAATTACAAAAACGTGGAGTTCAGGCAGGGAGACATTGAAAAAAGGATACCTTTTGAGGACAATTCTGCGGATGTAGTTATAAGCAATTGTGTTATTAACCTGACATCCAAAAAGGTAAACACTTTCAAAGAGATTTACAGGATCCTAAAGCCAAAAGGAATTGGAAAAATGGTGATATCTGATTTGGTTACATCTAAAGAAATAGGTGAAAAATCCATAAATTCTGAGAATTGGTGTAGTTGCATTGATGGCGCATTGACAAAAGACAATTATGTTGATGCCATAAGAAAGGCAGGATTTACAAATGTTGAGGTGTTGGATGAAAAACCATACATAGAGATGGAAAATAGTGATGATGGCGGTAGAAAGATTACTAGTTTGGTAGTAAAGGCAATCAAATAACATCAAAATTTGTGAAACTTCAAAATGAAACTGCCTTTTAATAATAAATCCAAAAGTAAAATAAAAAAAAAGAACGTTCTGTTTGTGTGTGTTGAGAATGCAGGGCGGAGCCAAATGGCAGAGGGTTTCTTTAGGAAATATGCTCAGGATGATTATGAGCCTATAAGTGCAGGAACCATTCCTAAATCTCAAATTAATCCCCTTGCTGCAGAAGCCATGAGAGAAATTGGCATCGACATTAGCAATCAAAAACCAAAGGAGCTTAGTGAAGAAATGATAAGAAATGCTTACAAAATCATCAATATGGGATGTATGGACAAGAATTTCTGCCCTACACTATTTGTCCCCAAAGTCCTGGATTGGGGAATAGAGGACCCAAGAGGAAAACCAATAGAAAAAGTAAGAGAGATACGAGACGAGATTGAGAGAAAGATAAAAGAAATGGTTAAGGAGATTGGTAAAGAGAAATATGAGACAGTAGATTTATAGATTTTGTATACCTTCTGTCAAAAATTAATATTCGAGATAAAAGAGAAGCATGAGCAAAAGAGCAAGCCTTGTTACGGCAATAAGAAATAACTTATCCCCTAACCAAAAGAAGTTTCTTGCCGAGGTTATTGGCACTTTTATTGTAGTGGTATTGGCCACAGGTTCTGTGGTCATAGATGCCAAACTAAATGGCGCATTGGGCATTCCCTTTATTGCATTTGCCCCTGCTGTGGGTGTTGCATTTGGTGTCTACCTGTTTGGGAAAGTCTCGATGGCGCATTTTAACCCTGCAGTAACATTGGGCTTTCTGATTACAAAACACATTGCAAAAAGACTTGTAGTTCTTTACATAGCAGCCGAGATAACGGGTGCTCTACTTGGGAGCATTTTTGTAAAATATGTTATAGGAAGCGAAGCTAATTTGGGTGCGAACTCACCAAACTATGATTACCCATTACATCTGATATTTGGTGTAGAGATATTGGCTTCTGCTCTGCTTATGGTGGTAATTTTGATTGTTGTATACACAAAAGGATTAAGGGGCTTTAGTGGTATAGTTATTGGCGGTATTGTTGGACTAGACATATTCTTTTTGGCATTCATATCGGGAGCATCAATGAATCCCGCACGTTCATTATCACCTGCTTTAGTATCTGGTGAGTTAGCAAACCTATGGCTCTATTGGACCGCCACATTTATTGGAACTGTTATTATTGCATTACTATTTAGGAAAAAATTCAGCTAAACAAATTCCACAACTTTAAACTTTAAATAAATTATTGTAGTTGCGATAATTATGTCTTCTTCTGAACCTTCTTATGTGTGTGATGAATGCAGTATACCTTTTAGTTCAAAAGGAGAAACTTGAAATGCACAACAATAGACAATATTAACTAACGAAACTAAAAAAATTAATTGATAAATATTCCTAATTGCTTTTTAATTTTTTCGTTTTCTTATACTTTTAAATCGAAGTTTTTTATATTATATCTTTTATAATAGGAAATTAAACAGTAATTTAACTCAATTACTGTTTAGCAATATTAGTTTTATGCACAGACAAGAAATGTATTTTTGCTGTTTAATGCATTCTAAATTCAAATATTTATGATTATTAACAATTCTTTGTTTATAATTAAATCAATTATTAGATGTTTATTTATATTTTATCCTTCTAGTTATATTATCACGATTTTAGAATTCAGTGAATTTATTTAAAATGTAAAGCTCTATTTTTATTTGGTGTTTCTATATGTAAAAATTTCATATAAATTATCTATTTCGATTTAGCAACAAATTAAAATTCTAGTTTTTGTTTCTTGCTTTAACGAGTTTTATCAGTTCTCTTGTTAATTTAATTATTTTTGTATTATAACTTATGATTTGATATTGATAGAGGTATACACAAAAGACAATTCTGTGCAATAGCAATTAGTAGAACAGTTATATTAATATCCAATTTTGGTATTATCTCTGGCGGTTTCATGCATCTTGCTCGCTTACTAATACCTATTTTACTATCAAAGGTATTAGTAAATTTATTGCTTTAATGGTACGAATATTTATTGGTATTGTGCATAATAACATATTTCTATAAAAATATTGTTAGATATGAATAATAAATTGAATCTACGGACCTTGACGATTTACAATTCCACAATATTAAAGATTTTGAATCTTCTGAAATTAATATTCAAATATTGAAAGAAATCAAAAACATTAGAAAATATTTAAGAAAATCTTAAAATCTCCGAAAAATATAAATAACTTATCCCGATGCTTTAAATAATATTAAGTATTTTTGCTCTTCACTAATTCATAATTCTTTGTTGTAATATTCTACAAACAGATTCATTCAATTTTTTATATACTCTAACTTGCTCTAAACAATAACATTATTTTGCAAGTATTTTAATAGATTTTTCCAACATTTGTAGTTTTATCGGTTCAAATAAAAATTCTATTTTTTTGTCTTTAAAAAACTGTTCTTTATAAACTGATTGTGTGAGAGAAACAATGGCACTAATCATTAAAATTGATGCATCAGGAAAACTATCTATTATCTTTTTAGATGGCTCGATATTGTTTTTAGTATTTAATAAATCATAATCAATTATGATAACATCTGGCTTATATTTTTTATATTCATTTAAAAGATTTGTAGTGGTAGTATCAGTAAAAATAATTGAATATCCCTTCATCGATAAAAATTCTCTATAGAGATATAAAAGATCTTGTTCACCTTCAATAATAATAACTTTTATCCTATTGCTAAGGATCATAATTTTCAACTATCTAAGTGTTATTCATACTAATAAGCAAAATCCATTGTTTTCATATAGATCCATTATAAAGAATAAAAGACTATATTAATATAAAACCATATACACTTTTTAATAAATTAATTTGTAACTCATGTCAGGATCAAAATATGTATGTCAGTTTAGAAATGTTTCACTTTAAATTCAAAATATTGTATAATTTATTTATTTTGCCTATTTATCTTATTTTCTTTTATAAAATTATATTTCATGGATAAAAAGTTATTGTCTTATTTCTGTCATTATTCTTATTACAACCCAAAATATGTTTTGTAAATAGAATATTATTACAATATCAAATGAAGCGGTTTATGCAGATAAGTTAGTATAATAATGGTAATCTAATTAATCTTTGTAACTAAGATATGTGTATATTTCTAATTATTTCAAATTAATAACCTTATTATAATAATTACCAATATTATTAATATTTTGTTAGATCTAGTATAAATTTCAATTCTAATATTTCCTTTTTAATGGTTGATATATCAGATTTATCTTTTGTATATTTTAATAGTCTCTCACACGCTTGGATTTGGGC
>JACDHC010000250.1 GCA_013821245.1 Candidatus Nitrosopumilus sp. | reverse complement strand
GGGGACCATTGATACATGGATAACTCCTGCGATAAACGTACAAATTGATGCAGCAATAGCGATTATCATTAGGTTCATTGTTTCTATTTTGAAAATAAGGTATAAAAATATTCAAATTCGGAAAAACAATAGATTTTTTATAAATGTTAATTATCTTTTATAATTTAAGATTAATCTAAAATACGATATTAGTACCATCAAATTAATAATATTCGAGTTAAATGGTTAAGGAATAAAAATGAAAAGACAAGATGTTACATACGTACATGCTAAAATACAGACAAATAATTCAACAACGTGATATAATGATTTTATTTGTCAGTTTATTTGGGAATGGAATTGTGGTAGTGGTGGAAGTGAGGGAAGGAATAGTGATGGCAATAGCAGCGCAATGAAACAAGCTATACCCTTTCCTTCTGTACTGGCTGTTATACTATATGGCATAGGATTTCGTCTGGGTGCCTGATTGTTAAACGAAAAAAGATATGAAACTCTCCTAAAGGTGATACCTTGTTTTATGTGATTGTTTTATGTGGTTGTTTTTGTGTTTTAGCGTGTCTCAATTTGCAAAAAAACAATGACTCTGCAGATTAGTATAGTGATGATGGGTATCTTGTTGCATTCTCTACCGCAAAATCGCTTATGGTAATGTTGAGATAATTCCGATAGGAAACTTATGGACAATTTTGATGGTGAAGGCAAAAGAGTAATCCTGTGGATTCGCCTTGGTTGTGTTTAGGCGGTATCAGGCCCTAGTGGTTATGGGGATAGTTTTGATTTGGGTAAAAGGTTGGGAGAGGAATCTTTTAGAGATACTTAAATATAGTTTAATGATATATTTATACTATGAAATATAGAAGTAGAACTGAAATTGTAGCAATGATTCTTGAAGCGGCAAATGGTGGCACAACTAAGACAAAAATTATGTACAAAGCCTTTTTAAGCTATAGTCAATTAAGAGAATATCTTTCAGTTTTAATAGAGAATAATCTGATAGAATATTTAGAAGGCTCTCCAATATACAAAACAACAGAGAAGGGTATGACTTTCTTGAAAATGAATAATGAAATTGAGGCGTTACTTGTTACTACCTCTAGAATCTCTAAAGTCATAGACAACTAGGTTAAGCCTTTAAGGGGATATTTCCCTTTTAATGCATTTATAAACATAATCAAAATAAACTTATTTGCAAAAATGTGACTAAAGGCCGTCCTATCCTAAGATGTTGAAAGGCAGTTCCAATGGGTTGAAATTTTTACTTTTGCTATTTATTTTTTGATTGTTGTGTATTGTATTATTCTGTCGCAATTTTTGCTTTTTTATTTGACGGCGCCAAACATATCCTGTATCAAAATGTTTGTTGTGACGATTTAGCCCATAAAACCAAAAAACGGGAACAAGATATCAAAAATAATATCATTGTCATGTTTTTAAACACATTCAGATTAAATAATTGTAGGTTACTGTACTGCTGCCTTCTTTACTTTAAAGATGTTTTACTTGTTATTTGTTTGGCGCGTTTATGTCTGAGAAAAAACAAAAGATCCTGAAATAGGGGCCCGCCTAACGAAAGCGAATAATGAAATAGACTATCAGGCCAACCAAGTCGGATGATGATGTTGGAGAATTTATTGGGCTTGTAGCCCGAATTTATACAATAGTTGAAAAAGCTCCTGCTCATCCCTTACTATAAAGTCTGAAACATAAATGGGCCATGGCGTTGGAACCGAATCCTTGGCTAGCAGGACAATTCTTTTTCCCTTGTCTTTTGCAATCAGCATCTCCATTGCAGTCCCATAACTGGGACTGTTTAAAATAACAACTAAAACGTCTGCATTGTCAATACAATCTAAATCATGCTCAACAATTGCCTGTGATAGTTTTCTTTTGTCCCTAAAGTCGTTTATGTGAGAATAATCCATATCTTTTTCTAAAAGGTGGTTTATTGTGTCAAATCCTTTTTCTTTTAGCACTGTGTACAGCCCTCTTATTTTTTCTATTCCTCCATAACCGATAGACCCACAAACCATTATCTTCAACAAGTAAATTTATGGTGAATAGAGGTATATAATAATCTCAAATTTGGTATTTCTGTTAATTTTGCAATGAGACTAATGAACATTTAAAACTCTAATTGTTTGTGTTAAATGGTTTTCCTGGTCATGCACCATACAGTGATCCAAAACATATATCCTTTAACAAGAATCTATCCATGGATTTAATTTTAAAATCGTTTTGAAATGTTGGAATGATTTTCATTTTCAGATTCATTATGCTGTAACTGCAATTAACCCATGAGTGTAAAATCGCTTTTCTTGGGGTTATTGCAATATTGGCAATGTGTTTTGTAAACTTCTTCGGACATGAAATTTGTTTGTTCTTCATAAAAAAATTATTACCGTTTATTTGTGATTTTGTGTTTCTAAACTCAAACAATGCAAAAAAACAGCACAATATGTATTATCAAAACCAATATTTGTTTGCGGGTGTGGGTATTGTCTTGATCTCTTTTACTGTGTAATCAGTTGTGCTTTAATGAATCTGCTATGTTGAAATTGTTATGTTTTTAGAACTGTTGTTGTTATTGCCTGTGTCCAATCTTCCTAACCGTCTACACAACATTTTAAAAGAATCCAAAACGTCTATTTCTATTACTCCTGGTAGGTGTTGAATGTTTGGCAGGTAGTTGTTTATGGTGTATAGGTCTTGTATTCTCACCTCTATTTTGATGTCTTTAGTTTTTAAATCTTCAGAATCTGATCTGTTTATGACCTTGACGGAATTTGCAAAATGTTTTTGTTGCTTATCTTCCAATGGGTATCTTCCAGAATGAATTGTATCCTCTATCATTTTGCATAGGTC
>JACDHC010000003.1 GCA_013821245.1 Candidatus Nitrosopumilus sp. | reverse complement strand
CTTAAGAAATAGATTTTCTGAATTGCGGCCTGCAACAATAATATTTTGATATGAAAACAAATTAATTTTGTGGATTTAAGATTGATTTGGTTTGAAAATGAATCTATATACCACATTAACCATCAGAAAAAGTTAGGAAATGCTCTTTTAGAATCCTTAAATGAACAGAGCCGGTTATGCCAATAACATCATTCTATCATTTGGAAAATTTTTCTTTTATCTTAATGAACTGTCCCTTCTTTTTGTAAAATTTAACATGATTCTTAAAATATAGAGTACAATCTAATTACATTTTTATTTATTTTTACATACTTTGATTTACGCTATAGTTTATAATATTCACATACTAGATTGTTTAACCTCACTTTCACTTTATTTTATTGGTTTGGCTATTGTTGTTATATTAAATCATTTAAGAAGGGGGTGTATAGAAAATGACGACTATACTTTAATGTTAGAAAGTAAGTCTGGTTATACTAATGTTAAATCATCTCATCTGACAAGTTATGATAACTATGAAGGTCAAAGCAACGTTAGTTTCTACAACAAGTGGATTAGGTAAAACCTTTTTCTCTTTTTCCTTGAACTAGACGTTTGCCATTGGTGTTGGTTTGCTTGCGTGACAATCCGAGTTTCTTTTTAAATCTTTAGCATTCTTATTCATGTGTGCATTTTTTTTAATAAATCCCCAAGAATAGCGCGGGGAGTGGGATTCGAACCCACGAGTTCTTGCGAACATGGGATTAGCAATCCCACGCCCTACCAGGCTAGGCGACCCCCGCTTTAAATTTAGTTTTTTTCAATGGGTATATTAATTATTTGCATATGTTATCGAAATAGTGTAAATCGTGCAATACAAAAGATAAATCATCTTTAGGCATCCTGCTAATTTTCAATAATAACCTTGAAAAAAAATCTACAAAAAGTTTAATAATTTAATCCAACTAAAGTCCTCATGCCAACTGCCTATGTATTATTAAACTGTGATTTGGGTGCTGAAAGTGACATAATCAAAAAAATAAAGCAAGTTCCGGAAGTAGTGGAAGTGAGCGGAGTTTTCGGGGTTTACGACATTATTGTGCGGGTCTCATCGGATGATATGGACAAATTAAGAGAAATCATCACCTGGAACATAAGAAAAATTGATAAAGTACGTTCTACACTGACAATGATCGTGATAGAGGGACAGGGGCAAAAAAAATAAAACCTTCTACATTTTGCTTGTTATGACTTTAATTTCGTTAATTGTTTTTATGATTTCATTTTCGGTATTGTAGAAATGAGGGGATGCCCTTACGATTTTTTTCAGGCCAATTTCTCTTTCTGCCAGTATTATCCCCTTTTCTTGCAGTTTTTCAACCAACATCCTTACCCTATTGTTGCTATTTCTCTTAAACGAAAAACTAACCATGGACGAACGCATGCCTTCTTCAGAGGCCTCATGGATAACAATCTCATTTATTTTGGAGATTTCTTCCCTGAAGATTGTTGAAAGCTTTTTATTTTTTTTGTAGATGTTGGGAATTCCTATTCTAAGCAAATACCTTATTGATGACTCAAGGCCCGCCAAGCCGGGATAGTTTCTGAATGTAGAATGATATTTTTGGGGGTATTTGTAAAATTTTAGGGTTTCCCATGTTTTGTTTGAGGTGTTTGTGGGGTTGTTGCCTTTCACCTTGTTTGATTCAATTTGTGCGGAGCCTGCTCCCACAAACACTGGCTCAAAATCGTTATCCATCACTTTTTTATTTACATATAGCACCCCGATTCCCAGCGGCCCACAAACCCACTTAAACGCCGGAAAGGACAAAAAGTCGCATTTGATTTTTTTTACATCTACGTCAATGGCACCAACACTTTGGGCCCCATCAATAGAAAACAATATCTTTTTATTCTTTTTTTTAATAATGCTTCCCATTGTTTCAACAGGGGTAATTGAACCATTGTTGTACATTACATGACTAGTCGTAACAACCCGGGGAGCATCAGTTGATGACCCTATCAATTTTGTGAGATCTTCTATAACCAGGTTTTCGTTATCAAAGGGGAAGGTCTCTATCTGTAAATTGTTATCATTGGCTGCCTTAACCCATGGCAAATAGTTTGAAAAGTGCTCATTTTTTGCGTCCCTTAGCAATATTTTATCATCTTTATTCCATGAAATGCCTTGTGTGACAAAATTGATACCTTCGGTGGTGCTGGATGTAAAAATAATTTCGTCGCTGTCGCAGTTGATTAAATCTGCAACCCTTTGCCTTGTCTCCCTCTTCAGATTCTCCAAATACTCATTAGACTCTGCAGAGTCAGGACCATGCTCTGAATACCTTAAATAAAAATCTGTAATGGCTTTAACAGTTGAAATTGGTACCGGACCAACAGATCCGTTGTTTAGATAGATTTTTTTATTTGAAATTAAAAAATCTCCATGTATTTTCTCATCAAGTCCAGCATCGTCAACAATATTCTCTGCTGTTGTTGCTGCTTTCTCTTTCTCTTTCTCTTCGCGTTTCATTTTTTTTTATCCTTTAGCATTAAATATTAGACTGGTCCATAATTATTTAAGGTGTTGTAAATTAAATTATCTTCCTTCCTGCAACCTTGCTGATTTAGTCTCCGATGGCATCAACCTGTCATATTTTTACAACATAAACAGCAAGATTAACTTTTTATCGTTTTTGCTTTTGAGCTGCAAAGAAAAAAAAATACTATTTGTTGATTTTGATACCCAGTTTTCGTCTTATTTTCAAGACAATAATATACTAAAATATGATAAAAGCGAATTTCCAAATCTAAAGGTTGTTTTGCCAAACATAAAAAATATTGAATTTACAATAAAGGAAATGGTAAATTCGTTAACTTGTGATTCCATATTAATCATTGATTCCCTAAATGGGTTGATTGATTCTTTGAATATGTTTAACCTTTACAAATTGAGAAATAACAAAACAACCGCAGATACAACAACCCCAAGACCAAAATCAGGCGGATACCAAAGCCTAAACATTCTATCACTATTGTTAAAGAAAATAGAAAACAAAAAAATTCCAATCGTAATTACGCTTTATCAGCCATTGGAAAGGTCAAAGAAAATGGTCAATGAATTACTAGGGGAAATTAACGATTTGGAGAAGAACAACCACATTTTGAGAATTTCCAGTACTGCGATATTTCTAGAGTTTAACGAGGGAATATGTAGGACAGGGTTAACAATCATGAAAAACAAACCGCGTATTATCTCTCCTTCTTCTCATCCTTCTTCTCATCCTTCTTCTCATCCTTCCACCCCTTCCCCGAATCCATTTGCAAAGATTTTTTTCCCTTACTCAAGGTGGTTTTATCACAATTTTATTAAATTATGATCCCCTTTTTTCTTTATCCCATTTTTAGCTCTGCAATTTTATACATTGCGGTTAAAGATAATGAAAATATAACTAATCCAACGCCAAGGTAGATGTATTTTTCATTTTTCTTTGTGACATTGTATGCCCTTGACATTACCATCATACCTACAAAACCGAACAAAAGAGTGACAACTCCGATTATGGTCTCATAGTTGTTTTGTACGGCACGGGAGGGAATGAAGCCATCAATATTGTAGTTCTGCCCCTCTATTAGCGCATTGATTATACCGGCAGTAAATGCAAAATACACAACAATGTAAATACTGGCTAAAATTATGCCTATTCTGATGTATCTGATTTTCAACTTTGTATTTTAAAAGTGAAGGATTTATAAACTAAAACTTTTTTGTATGTAGATATCTATAAGTTTTGTAAGGGGTTTGGAAGGGGGCAACAAGGCAAAAGGCAAACTAATCATCATTGAGGGGTTGGATAAATCTGGAAAAACTACTCAATCTAAACTGCTATTTGAGTTTTACAGCAAACTTTATCCAGGCCACGTTAGCCTATTTAATTTTCCAGACTATACGACAAGAATAGGCCGAGAAATAAGGTTATTTTTAGAGGGTAAAATTCATTACAATGATGAGGTAAAGCATATTCTATTGTCTGCAAATAGGTGGGAAAAAAAATCCGAAATAGAAACATTAAGAAACCAAGGCAATATTGTCATTCTGAATAGATATTACCAGTCCAATCTGGCTTATGGGTTATCAAATGGTATGGATTTGGATTGGCTAATTAATTTGGATTCCGGCCTACCCAAAGAGGATATGGTGATTGTCTTGGATATCGACCCATCTATTTCCTATAAAAGAGGCATTGAGAATAACTTTAAACTTGATGAATTTGAAAAAAACAAAGGTTTTCTGGAAAAGGCAAGAAAAAACTACCTGAATTTGGCAAAAAAATTTAACTGGATTGTGATAAGTTCGGACCGTGATACCAACTCCATATTACAGTTGATCATTAACCATGTGGAAAACGCACAAAGAAATAAAAATTAATATTTCTTTGTCTGGTAACTAGTGAACAGTCTGATTGAATTTCAAATTTGTTGGTGAGATTACCGATCCAATCCATAAAAATATAAAATACACATCGATAGAGAAAGAATTAATTGATACATTTATTTTTCAAAGATTGAGAAGGATTCGGCAGCTGGCCGGAGCGCATTTGGTATATCCTGGTGCATTGCATTCCCGCTTTGAGCATTCCCTTGGCTCAATGTTTCTTGCCGGTTTGTCAGGTCAAACTCTGTATAGCAAAGATTACCTTACCGATATGGATATTATCCAAAAACTTCGAATTGCTGCCTTGTTGCATGATATAGGCCACGGTCCTTTTTCTCATCTTTTTGAGGAGGTCTCAAAAGATGGTGACAGGTTCTCGCATGAAAGTTTTGGACAAAAAATCATCACGAGCACCATAATTTCGGATATCATAGAAAAAAATGGCTATGATTCAAAGGAAATAGCCTCCATAAGCTTTGGAAAACATAAGATGAACTTTTTGAATGAAATCATATCCGGGGGGTTATCTGTGGATTTGATGGATTACCTTCCCAGGGACAGCTATTTTTCTGGTACTGAATACGGTAAAATAGATTACCATAGGATCATAAACTCCATGGAGGTCTCATCCAAAAATAATTTAGGGATAAACAAATCGTCTTTGTATTCATATGAATCTATGTTGATATCAAGATATCAAATGTTTAAAGCGGTATATTTCCATAAATCTGTTAGGTCAGGTGAGGTAATGCTCCTGCACTCTATGAAAATTCAAAACGAGAACCTGAGTCTTACCAATTTCAAATCTTTGGAGGACTTTTTTGTTTTACATGATGAATTGGTTTTAGAACGATTGTCTACCAGCCTATCGAACCCCAGTCCGGATAACGGTATTGACAATAACGTTGGGATCAAACTGGCAAAGGATTACCAAAATAGAAACCTATTAAAATGTGTTTATGAGTTTTTTTTACTATCCAGCCAAAGAAATAAAAACAAAATATCCGCTGCCACACAGGAACTTGATCAAGAAAAAAGCAATGTCAACGGACTCGAACTTTTTGATGAGAAAATAAAAGAACTAACAAAAATAGTTGAAGAATATCGGCAATCTGGGTATCCCGTATTTTTGGATGTTTCGAGAGCCCCCTCAATTCCATTGGCCCCAAAAAAAAGGGAAGTCACGTCTATAATGATTATAGACAAAAAATTGGAATATGAAAAATCTTTTGATCAAATTCCACTAATCAATGCTATCAGTGGTTATCTGGATATGATTAGGATTTACACCACTAGGGAAAACAGGAAGTTTTTTGAAAGTGTTTTTGAAGGCCATTTCAATTAGCATTCATAACGAAATTTATATAATCAGGAAGAAAAACAAACAATCAAACGGATGATTAAGCCACGCATCGTTATAAAACTCAGTGGAAGTATATTTAATTTTAATACAGATCACAAAATGTTATACGAGTATGTTAATCTAATAAAAAAAATAAATCAAATCTATCAACCAATAATAATAACTGGTGGTGGAAAAATTGCAAGATTCTATATCAGTTTATCCAGATCATTAGGTTTTGATGAATCGTCACTTGATATAATTGGCATACAGGTATCTCATCTGAACGCAAAGTTGTTGATGTCCGGTCTTGGGGACTTATGCTACCCATTAACCCCTCAAACATTGGATGATGTTTCAGCCGCTGTTCTCGCAAATAAGATAGTTATTACTGGGGGATTATATCCTGGCCAAAGTACAAATGCTACCTCCGCATTGATTGCTGAAAAGGTCAAGGCAATAAAGTTTTTTAATGCAACGGATGTGGAGGGAATCTTTAACTATGATCCTAGAAGCAACCCTGACGCTAAATTATTTGAATCCATTGGCATCAAGGATTGCATTAATCTATTAAGGATAGAAAATTCTATGGCTGGAACATATGATTTAATGGATTTAATTAGTTTAAAAGTAATTGAGAGATCGGGCTTACCAACTGTTGTCTTTAAGTTGTCAACTGATAATATTCATAAGGTTGTTTTGGAAAATGTAAAGATGGGTACAGAGATAGTCATATAGTTTTAATCTGACCATTATATTTTTCTATTCCATCCTGCAGCATTTTATCAAATAACTTTTCTCCCTCCTCAATTTTCATTGGTTTTGATTGAGCTTTTGCAAAACCATCCTCATCAGTTATGTATAGGATTATCTGATCACCATAAGTCGCCTTGGCTGCAAATATCTTTTCTCCAACAGGAAGAAAACCTTTTCCCTCGGGTGATTGTTTTATTGTATATGTTAACATGGCAAAACCTGTGTAATTAAATAACCTTATTTGGGCGTCTTTTGAGTTCTTCTGACCAATAAATGCAGCTTCGTTGTATTTCATTGTATTTCTGTATTTTTTAAATTATATGAATTTTAGTCTGTTCATAAATCTGGTGCTTTATTTTTTTGGATGGTTCAGAATTTAATAAATCAAGATTCATATAATGTTCTTTGTAGCCCATGGGAAAGCATAACAAAATTATTATATTTTTAAACGCCATTGCTGCCTAATAGGTAAAGGTAACGGATAAAACATATCTGATTATGGCTTCAATCCTTAAAACTGAATATTATTGTTTATTAATGGGAAATGTAACATACCTTTTATGGCTTTCATTAATGGTGCCGAATGGATTATTATTGTTCTGATTATTGTTGTACTTTTCTTTGGGGCCAGAAAAATTCCAGAATTAGCTAGGTCTTTGGGAAAAGCATCAAGCGAATTCCAAAAGGCAAGGATTGATTCAAAGAAAACACTTGAAACGGATATGGATAAATCGGCGCAAAAATCGGTTGACAGGGAAAAATTAGAATCTATTGCAGAGACATTGGGTGTTGATTATTCTAACAAAAATGACCAGGATTTAAAAAACTCTATTGAATTTGAATTAAAAAAACAAAACAGTGAACAATAGTATAAGATACAGTGTGTCATAATGCCGGATAGCCCTTATTTACAAAGAAAAGAAAAAACCAAAAGATCTGAAATAAAAGATTATGTTCATAACAAGTATGATTTAGAAAACATTTCAGTCGGTGTTATAGGGAGTCATTCCGCTCTTGAAATAATGGATGGGGCAAAGGATGAAAATCTCAAGACAGTTTGTATTTGCCAAAAGGGGAGGGAGTTGCCCTACATAAAGTTTAGTCGACTTTCGGATGAGGTAATTATTTTAGACAAATTTTCGGATATTCTCTTTAAAGAAAACCAGGAAAAACTCTTAAATCTTAACACAATAATGATTTCCCATAGATCATTTTCGGTTTATCTTGGCTACGACAACATAGAAAATAACTTTAATGTACCTATTTTTGGTAATAGATGGTTGTTAAAAGCTGAGGAGAGGAATTTACCAAAAAATCAATATTATTTGTTGGAAAAGGCTGGTATAGCCCATCCCAAAATTTATTCAAACCCTGAGGAAATTGAAGGCCCTTCACTTGTAAAAATTCAAGAGGCCAAACGAAAGTTGGAGCGAGCGTTTTTTATTGTTACTTCTTTTGATGATTATAAAAAAAAGTCCCAAGATAGGATTGACAAAGGCATAATAGACAAAGAAACCTTGGAAAATAATTCCGTAATAGAGCAGTATTTGATTGGAACATATTTTAACTTTAATTTTTTTTATTCTCCTCTTGATGATGAGACTGAATTTTTAGGTATTGAGAGACGACTGCAGACCAATATTCATGATTACACCACATCCATCCCTGCCAGAAATCAACTGGAGATGGATATTGAGCTTCAGAACATTGAGGTTGGGCATACGCCTGCAAGCATTCGCGAGTCTCTTTTAGATAATGTTTTTAAAATGGGTGAAAAATTTGTAGAGAGCACTAAAAAAGAATACCCTCCCGGGATTATAGGGCCTTTCTCTTTACAGAGTGTTGTTAATCTTGATTTGGATATGATAGTTTATGATGTTTCCTTAAGAGTTCCTGGAAACCCTATTCTTGCTACAACATCTCCCTATACAAAATATAAATATGGTGAAACATTTGGTGTTGGAAGACGCATAGCTATGGAGATCAAAAAGTCATTGCAAAATTCGGATAACTTGGTCAAAATTGTAACCTAAAAAGATAAAGTTGATGTTTCAGTGTCAAGACATATTCTTAAACCCTTATTACATTGGTAGCGTTTTGTGTGTGTGAGATATTATTATATCGATTTTATAATGTGGTTTTACCAATAATGGTTGTTACCATTATGCTATAACCATTTTTGATGTGGTTGTCTTTGTTGTTTAAATATATGGTGTCAAAGTTGAAAAAATGGAAGTTTAGCTGTTTTTGCAATTCAAATCCTTTTTGGATCACTCTTTGTAATTTGTGAAATATGTATATGCGTGCCTTACACCATTTTTTCATTTACAAAATCCTCTATTGCTGGCCTGATTTTGTTTATATTATCTGTTGATTTTCCGCCGCCTTGGCCAAAGTTTGGTGAACCCCCTCCGGAGCCGTTTAATATTGAGGAAGCAGATTTGGCAATAAAACCTGCATTTATGATTTTTGAAGAGTTTTTGCCGCAAAAAGATATTACCTTGGCAGAACTTTTGCCGTTGATTACTGCAACATATATAAGATCCGGATCGCTTTCTGTAGAGTTTTGCCCTATGGTTAGGTGGAACTCCTCATCAAGCTCATCCTCTATAATAAAAAATAGTTTGACGTATTTGCTTGTGGTGGTTTTTGATCTTATTGTTGTGGCGTTGTTTAAAATATGCTGCAGGTATACTTTTGAGATGCTTTTTATTATGCTTTTTATCTTTTTCTTTGAGTTTTCGAGTTCCTCTAAATTCTTTGAAAAAGAGTCCAAAACTTTTTCTTTACTGGTACCAAGGCTGGTGACAATATGCTGTAGTTGATCATCTTGTTTCTGGATGTGTTTTAGTGCATTCTCTCCTGAGACAAATTCAAGTCGCACAACACCGTCTTGAATTCTTTCAGTTTTTATGATTTTTATTAGGCCTATCTCCCCGGTATTCAAAACATGCGTTCCTCCACAGGCTTCTATATCTAAACCACCAATGTTTACTATTCTCACATTGTTGGATGGAACAACGCCTCCTTGGTAAATTCTAAAACCATAGTTTTGTTCAGCTATTCCCCTATCAAAAGTGTTGATATAAACTGGTAAGTTTTTTCTTACAATGTCATTTGCCCTTTTTTCTATTTCTTGAATCTCTTTCCTGTTTAAGGCCGAGTGATGCGTTATATCAAGACGGGCATAATTTTCTTCCTTAAATGCAGAATTCTGCCATACCCATGAGCCTAATGTGTTTTTAGATGATTGATTGATAATGTGGGTAGATGTGTGGTTTTTTGTTATTGATTGACGGCGCTCTTTCCCTACTATGCAGTTTACCATCTCCCCCTCTATTAAATTATTTTTTTCTGCTGTGTGGTGAAACACTATGTCTTTGATTTTTATGACATTGTCTACCTTGAAGGTTCCGATGTATCCTGTATCGGGTTCCTGACCTCCGCCTCTTGGATAAAAACAGGTCTTATCCAATACTACGTTATTCTCATCAATTTTCTTTGTTATCTTTGCATCAAAAATGTGTTTGGTGGGATGTTGATAGTAAAGTAATTGGGTTTTTATCAGCGAATCTAAATCTAAATCGCTGTCTATTGCTATTTCGTTTTTGTCCTTTTTGTTCAGTTGTGTGGATGAATGCATCTCTGAAAGTTTTGTGTAAAAATTGGTGGGGACGGTACCTAACAGTCCCATATCGACAAGGTAGTCTGGAGTGATACCATCTGACTCATATAGCCTTATCAAATCCTCCAATTCCAATCTGTTACTCTCTTTCTTTATTTTGGCAGAAATGGAGCTAATTCTATTTTGGGTTTCCACAAACCTTTTTGATTCGATGTCTAAAATGGTAAAAATATCATTTCTAAAATAGTTTAGCTCAGGATAAAGTGTTTGTAATTGATCAATATGCATGTCTACTATATCTGAAATCCTTAATTTGAAACCTGATTTTTTAAGTATTGACAATGACCTTCTTAGCAATACCCTTAGGTTGTATCCCCCCCCAACATTAGAGGGCAAAGAACCATCGCTTATGGCAAAAATTAGTGTTTTAATGTGGTCAAGTATGGTAAATAATGATTCATAGGGTGTAATTATTTTTTGCAGTTTTTCATAATCTATTTTTAGTTCTTTGGAAACCAGTTTTTTTATGATCTTTATATCGGTATTGGATTCAAGTTTTGATGAAACCCTACTAAAATAATTTGCAAGCATTTCTGATTCATAGCTATCATTATCCAGAGACGAAAAATGGTCCAAGCCTAATATGCTGTAAATTTTTTTTAAGACAGGTTCAAAGGTGCAATCGTAACTGGTGGATGTTCCATTGGTTATCCATGAAAATCTTTCCAAACCTGCACCCATATCGATAATCTTGTTTTTCATGGGGTGGTATTTTTTTTCCGTTCCCTCAAATTCCGTAAAAACCGCATTTCCCAATTCCAATCCCCTAACAAAGTATTCCAAAGAGCTACCAAATGCCCCTGCACCAATCCATACGTCTTCTACAAAGGTTATTTCTTTTGGAGAAATACCAAGAACATCCACCAATAAACCAAAATCCAAATCAATGCATCGGTCTTTCCAATATCCACCTTCTATATCGGCATTACATGTTTGACCTACCATGCAAAATGAGGTATAATGGCGTCCGCTAATCCCCACGTTCTCTATATCGTTAAACCTGAGGCACATTTGAGGCACCACAAGAGGGTTGTAAGGCAGTTCAAACACTACCTTATTTTCCGCAATTCTTTGAAAGTCAACTATTGATGCAATTGTGTAATAAAGATCGTCTCTCCATCTACATACAACCGGATACCGGTTTACTATTTTATGCCCATTTTTTTCAAAATATTTTTTAGTTTCTTCCCAGGATTGAGTATAGCTCAATCGTTTTGAGGTCGGTGGATTGCCAATAAAAGAATAATTTTCGTGATCTGGGCAGCATGAGCGTGGTGCAAGTGACCAATAGAATTTTTTACAAATACTGCATGATTGCCTTGAGAAACCCAATCTTTCAAAAAGTGATACCTTGTAGTATTTTTCAAAATTAGATGAAAAAATGGAAAGAATCTCTGTTTTATTCAATTAGAAATTATTTGATAATTATGGTTATTAATGCTTTAATATCGACAGCAGTAACCAAAAATAAAAAATATCTATTTTGATAACGAATCGTTAATAAATTTTAGATATGTATCCTTTGGTGCTGCACCTATGGTTCTGCCAACTTCTTTGCCTTTGTTGAAAATCAACAATGAAGGAATTGACTGGATGCCATACTTCATTGCAATCTCTTGATTTTCATCCACATTGAGTTTAACAACCTTGATTTTATCAGCATGTGATTGAGCTATTTGCTCTACTACCGGACCAACCATTCTGCATGGGCCACACCATTCTGCCCAGAAATCTACAAAAACCGGTTTATCTGACTTTAGGACTTCAGATTCCCAGTTTGTGGAATTTATTTGCACTAAATTTTCGTTAACCATAGTGAATGATTTGTGTCAACATATTTGAATATTTGCAGAGTATGCCATGAAAAAAAACTAATTTTTATAAATTATAATTCAAAAAAGGAAGCCTTTAGAGATTGGAATGTTGTAAATTGTCCAATGCACCATAGTTAGTATCAATAAAAGTTATATTTTGATAAATTTTGAATTTATTGTATTAAGTTGGAAGATAAAATGATTACTGAACAGGATCTTGGAGATTGGAGGAGGACCCATTATTCATCCCAGGTGAATGATTCCCAGATAGGCCAATTAACTGTATTGATGGGATGGATATCCTCCAAACGTGATCATGGCAATGTTTTATTTATTCAATTAAGGGATAGATTTGGCGATACTCAAATAGTTGCGAAAAAAGAAAAAGATTTGGAAAATAATATATTTGAAGTATTAAAAAACCTAAAAGAGCATTCCTCGATAGGCATAAAAGGAAAGGTTGTTGGGCAAAAAAAGTCTCCAAATGGTGTTGAGGTGATTCCACATGAAATAAAGGTATTGTCGGTTTCAACAAAGTCTGCCCCATTTTTAACCCAGTCTGTTTCAACTATAGGCATAGACACAAGATTGGAATTGAGGGCCCTCGATTTGAGAAGAAATTATTTACAAAATGTATTCAGAATTAGGTTCACCATCTTAAAATCTGTAAGGGAGTTTCTGACTAAAAATTATTTTATTGAGGTAAACACGCCCAAAATGATTTCAACAGCTACAGAGGGAGGTGCGGCACTCTTTCCGATTTTTTACTATGATAAAGAGGCTTTTTTAGCTCAAAGTCCTCAGTTATATAAAGAACAATTAACAATGGCCTTTGAAAATGTTTTTGAAATTGCGCCTATCTTTAGAGCAGAGCCCTCACGAACTAATAGGCATCTTTCTGAGGCAATCTCTATAGATGTTGAAAAAGCATTTGTTAATTATTATGACATAATGGATTTGCTTGATGAGCTTATATCTTACATTATATTAAGAATAAAAGATGAAAACCCAAATGAGTTAAAAAATTTGGAAATAGAACTATCTGAACTAAAAATCCCTTTCCCCAGATACACGTATTCGGAACTGATAGATAAACTACAAAAGAATCATAAATATATTAGATGGGGAGATGATATTTCCCCGAAAATTCTAAAGGATGTGATTGGGGATGGTTTTTATTATATTGTTGATTGGCCCTTATCAACTAAACCATTTTATGTAAAATCAAAGGGAAATTCCGATATTGCCATTTCTAAACCTAATCCATCTTTTGTTACTTCTGAAAACAACAGTATTATGGTAAGTGAATCGTTTGATTTGATGTACGGCCCATTGGAGTTGTCTTCCGGAAGCACACGTATTAACAATAAGAGTGTCTTGTTGGATAACATGAAAAAAAAGGGTCTTAATCCTGCCGCGTTTGATTATCATCTAAGGATATTTGATTATGGTATTCCGCCTCATGCTGGTTTTGGGTTGGGACTTGAGAGACTTTTGATGGCGTTGCTAAAAATAGAAAACATTAGGGATGCAACATTTTATCCCCGGGATATAGACAGGTTAACGCCCTAAGTTGGGCTTGTTTGAACTTTTTTATTTTATGTTCTTCATCTATCGTATTGTTTAAAGCGGTTGATTTCTTTTAGATACTGAAAATTCTTCTGCTAAAAAGTTTTTTTATTGTAAACAGTTTTGATTAAATACATATCTTTGTTCATATATTTGTTTATTTTAGTTTCTTGTTTTGATAACATAGAAAAGATAAATCCATTTTCTGTATCTTTTGTTTTTTGTTTCTTTTTGGCCTTGAAAGTAACCCTCAAATAATCCGTTCTATCCTTTATAGGATCCGTATACTTTCTTTTCTTGAGAACCACTTTTGGTGATATTGGAAAATAAACCATTAATTTGTTTTTAGGTTATAGATAGTTAGACTTTAGGTGTTTATTCTGGCTCCCTGTGACAATCAATGGAAACCAAAAATTTGATTAGTGGAGAGAATGTAATATATGTAACAATATATTTGTTGATTATTTGGATGAAAACAATCAGGTGGCTTGTTTAATAACCTGTTTATCTGCAATCCAAAGCAGTATTTATTCTAAATCTGTTTTATTGTTTTTCATATTGGGTATTTTTTTGCAGTATCTATTATTTGTTCTGCCTATACGAAAAATTATATACGAAAGAGGAAAACAATTTTCCTTATACCCAAAAATGTCAACTAATTACAATGATATAAAGAAATTGTGCACACTATCAAGATTGGAAATTGATGAATCCGAGATTCAGAAAACATTGGATAAAATCAAAGAAACTATTTTGTTTTTTAATAAACTAGATGAATTAGAGTTAAATGATAATGAGCAAGAAATGTCTTTTAACGATATGAAAACGGAAATAAAAATTGATGATTTGCGTGAAGATCTAAAAACTTCAAAATCAAGCAATGTTGATGGTATAAATGGAAAAGAAACCTCTTTTAATTTTCTTAATCGGAAAAACGGATATGTGATAGGACCTAGGATCTGACATAAAATGGGCGAATTGCACAAACTGCCTGGATACCAAGTGTCACAAAAAATAAGAAACCAAGAAATATTTGCAGAAGAATACATTAGTCAGTTATTTGAGAGAATTGACAAAGTAGACTTAAAAATCAATTCTTTTATATCAAAAAATTATGAATCCGTATTATTAAAAGCCAAACAAATAGATAAAAAAATCAAGAACAACGAAAAATTAGGTAGTTTGTTGGGCATCCCCATTGGCATTAAGGACAACATTTCTGTTTTGGGATTGAAAACCACCTGCGCTTCTAGAATTTTGCAAGAATACGTCCCTCCTTATAACGCTACGGTAATTGACAGATTAGAAAAACAAGATGCCATTATAATAGGAAAGTTAAACATGGACGAATTCGGAATGGGCACTAGTTCTGAATTTTCTCATTATGGACCTGTTCATAATCCCTGGAACCAAGAATATGTTGCCGGCGGTTCGTCAGGGGGAAGTGCTGCAGCTGTTTCTTCGTTACAAGTTCCTGTATCTTTGGGCTCAGATACTGGTGGTTCTATTCGTTGCCCTTGTAGTTTTTGCTCTGTTATAGGTATAAAACCAACCTATGGATTGGTCAGTAGATATGGATTAGTATCCTATTCCAACTCGCTTGAACAAATAGGCCCAATAGCAAGAACCGTTGTTGATATTGCTATGACTCTAAACGCTATTTGCGGCAGAGACTCTAACGATAATACTTCTGCTTCTTCTTCTGCTTCTGCTGGCATTGATCAGCAATTTGAATATAAAATAGATTCTGTTGACGGCATATTGGGCAAAAACTATAAAGTTGGAATTATAGATAACTTGATAGACAGTTCAGAATACCAAGTCAAGGAAACTGTTCACAAAAAAATAAACTTATTGAAGGAACATGATTTTAGTGTGCATAAAACTAAAATAAATTATTCTGATTTTGCTTTGGCCGCGTATTATGTTATTGCAACTGCGGAGGCAAGCAGCAATCTATCCCGATTTGATAACATTCGGTATGGTTTTAATTATAATCCCGAAGGATATGAATGGAATAGTTATTCCTCTCATGTAAGATCCAATTTTGGAGAAGAAGTAAAAAGAAGGATATTGGTCGGCTCTTTTGTTTTGTCCGCCGGCTACTATGGGAAATATTATTTAAAAGCCCAAAAGATAAGAAAAATCATAAAAAATGAATTCAACAAACTATTCAAACTTTTTGATGTTTTGGTATTGCCAACAATGCCTATACTTCCTTTTAGGATTGGTGAAAAAGTCGCCAAGCCTTTGGAACTGTATAATTTAGATATTTACACTATTCTATCCAATCTGGCCGGGATACCTGCAATGTCTATACCAGCTGGATTCAGCAAAGAAGGGTTACCCATAGGTTTACAATTGTTGTCAAATGAGTTCAATGAACAAGTTTTAATTGATATTGCAACTTTTTTTGAACACAAAGATAAATTCAATGAATGGATTCCAAGCATATGACCCAAACTGAATCTAATGTAAACCAATTGGATTTTGATTCGAATAACAATAATAACGTTAATGATGATGTCAAGTCTTATGAAAATATAAAGATCGGCCTAGAGATTCACTGCCAGCTAACAAGGCTGGAAACTAAATTGTTCTGTGGATGCTTTTCCAATTATAGGGACATCCAGCCAAATGGAAATACCTGTCCAATTTGTTTAGGCCTTCCTGGATCCTTGCCCCTGCTAAACAAAAAAGCTGTTGAATACGCATCAATGATATGTATATCCCTTAATTGTAACATTCCTGAAAAAATAACCTTTTATCGAAAAAATTATTTTTATCCTGACTTGCCAAAAAACTTTCAGATAACACAGTATAATTCTTATGAACTAAGTAGCATTGGATTTGATGGGTTAATATCATATTACAATGACAAAGCTGAATTAGATAACACAGGAAAATCAAAATCCAAAGCTGTAAGAATAAAAAGAATCCAACTAGAAGAAGACCCCGGCAAAATTGTTCACGAAGAAAGCAATTCCAAAATAAATAACTATTGCTTAATTGACTATAACAGGGCGGGTGTAGCTTTGGTAGAAATTGTTACAGAGCCAGATTTTAAGAATGCCACCGATGTGCGTCTTTTCCTAAATAAAATCACCAATATTTTCGAGTATTTGGGTGTTTCAGATCCAAACTTGGAAGGGGCCGTAAGATGTGATGTGAATGTTTCGGTAAAGGGTGGAAAAAAGGTAGAAATAAAAAATGTCAGTTCATTTAAAGATGTTGAAAAATCTATATTTTATGAGATTACACGCCAAAAAACATTGTCTATGCATGAAATAAGCGTTAAATCAGAGACACGACACTGGGATGAGAAAAGAAAAATAACAATTCCGGCAAGAACAAAGGAAGAGGAAGACGAATACAAGTATTTTCCAGAGCCCGATATACCCAGAATCGTTTTGGGGTCAGATTATAAAGTAAGAATCAAAGAAAACATGCCCGAACTACCAATTGAAAGATTAAAAAGGTATGTTGAAAATCACAAACTATCTAATCATATATCTGACATACTTGTAAACAATAAAAACGTGAGTGATTTTTATGAAGAATCTGTAAAGATATACAATTCACCAAAAGAAATATCTAACTGGATTGTGAACGAACTTCTTTCAAAAACCAATGAGTTAGAAAAAGATGAATCCATTGGTAACAAATCTGATAAAAATAGGGCTTTCAATAGTCAGGTGACTCCACGGCAAATTGCGGATATGGCAAAACTGGTTGAGGGAAAATCTATCAACAGAAATATTGCTAAAGAAATTTTCGATAAAAGCATTAGGACAGGTGAAAGCCCCCTTAAATTGGTCGAAAATTTAAAGGTAGAAAAAATCCAAGATTCCGAAATTATAAAAAAGTATATTGATGAGATTTTGAGTAACGAGAAACACCTGATTGAACAATCAAACAACAACCCAAATGTTGCCAATTTCATTTTGGGAAAAATAATGAAAAAAACTGGTGGGAGAGCTGATCCACAATTAACCCTAAAATTGATTAAAGAATCAATTAGACATAGTTAAATAATGCATTTTTATTTTTTCCGATATGCTATATTATTCTAAAACATAATATCTTGAAGGTATAAATTTAAACCAGATATTATGTTATGGTTAGGGGTTGATAAGTGAATCCAGGTGTTTCATCACTAAAGGCAAAAAAGAGCCAATATCTGTTACAATTCCTGTTGCTTGTGTTGTTCCTCTATCAAGTAATTTAGTCACTACTGATTGATTTATATCAACTGCAATTACCTTAACAGAAGCGGGAATCATGTTACCTACCGCTATAGAATGCAGCATGGAGGAAAACATCAATACCAAATTTGCATCTCTCAATAGTTCTTTGTATTGCCTTTGAGCATCAACAACATCTGTAATGACATCTGGTATTGGCCCATCATCCCTTATTGATCCACACAATACAAAAGGGATTTTGTTAACTATGCATTCATACATTATCCCGCTTTTTAGTATTTTTTTTTCTACCATTGATTTAATAGAACCAGCTTTAAAAACTTCGTTTACTATTATCATGTGATTTCGGTGTCCACGAACTGCTAAAGTTCCATCAACCACATGCATACCTAACGATGTACCTAGTAATGAGTTTTCAATATCATGCACAGCTAATGCATTTCCAGCTAAAATGCCGTTTACATACCCGTACCTGATTAGTTTTGCCAAAATATCTGAAGAGCCAGAATGAACTATAACTGGACCTGATACAACGATAATTTTTCCTCCTTCTTGTTTTGTTTTGTATATATCACGTGCAACTTTTATCGCTATCTGCTGTGAGGGTCGCTCACTTGAACTGGAACTACTCATAAATTGAAAAATGTCAACACCCTCTCTTGGTCGTTCTTGTGGTATTATCCTTATACCTCTTTCTCCGGTAACCACGAGGTCCCCCCTTTTGACGTCTCGATTAATTTTGCATTGAGCCACTCTTTTATCTGGATCTAAAACAATGCATTTGTCCATCATCATGTTGCCAACGTTTATCCATTGACCACGAAAAAAAATTTGTGTAGGGTTGTTTGTTGTACTGTAAAAGTCATCCGGTAACACCATGTCATTTGGTGACTCTATGCATTTTACCTCATCTAAAGATACTGAAGTTGCCCCCTCTCTATAAATAAACTCCAAGATATTTGACAAGTGTTCTTTGTTTTTTCCCTTTACTAGCAGTCGGGCATAACTGTAATCTTGCTTTCTTTTACCAATTGAAAATTCTGCAACCGTAAAATCGCCTTTTAAATCCATAATCTTGTCAAAGATGCGAGTTAGAATTGAAGAGTCTACCAAATGGCCTTTGACTTCAATTTCTTGTTCAAATTTTTCCAATTATGTTAATTTATATAAATGGTTTTTAAAATTTCTTTTCCAGTTTATGTGAATTAAAGTTAAACCGGTAATGATATATCTCCAAAATATTGCTCTAATCCTGCTTTTGTTTTTAAAACGTTCACAATTTCGTTTTTTTTCTCCTCGGTGAACCAGTTTGCAATAGATTTAGCTATCCCAGTTTTATCACAAATTGCAACAAGGAAACCTTGGTGCGATTCCACGACAGCAAAATAATTTTCCTCACCTACAGGTTCCCAAACATTTGATTTATTATCTTTAAGGGCTAGCGCGGGCATAGCTGGATTGGAGTTTTCATTTAGAAATTTAGATAATAATTCTTGAGCGTCTTTAACTCTTTTTTCACCAATTTTTAGGGCTACAAAATACTGCATATACTATTCTATTTGCAGAAATCAAGTAATATTTGTTTTATTTCCTCAACATCTTTTTTTTCTATATCCAAATTATTGCTATTTTTGGTATCTCTGATTTTGTGTTTTTGAATTACGTAACTTGATGCTGATTCCAAAAAAGGCCTTATGTCCTCTTTTTTAATGTCTTTTCTGTTCTCCATATAATAACTTGCTTGAATAGCCATTTCAAGTTTGTCAATTAAATGAATCATTTTTGATATTTCTGTACTATTTTCATCAAATTCTTTCCATAATCTATAATATTTTGTTTTGATTGTTATCCATGGGATTTTTGAAATTATGGTATTGATTGCGCTATTTTCCAATTGTTTTTTCTTAACAAAATCTATTGTTTTTGGTGTATAGTCCCCAATCATGGATTCTCCTAAATCGTGAATCAATATCATTTTTATCATTTTTATTGTTCTCTTTGGAGAATAATTGCTAAATTCTGAAAACAGCAATGCAAAAACAACCATAGTAAGAGTATGCTCTGCTACTGATTCTGCGTCATTCAAATGTAGTTTTGATTTCCAGCCTGTTCTTTTAATTTCCTTAAGTTTATAAAAATGACCCAAAAAAGCAGAAATCTCTCCAATGTTAAACTCCGACTCCTTATTCATATTGCATATAGAGTAAATCTTGTTTTATAAGATATCATTTATTAAAATTTTATGCAGGGTTAATTTAGGAATACTTGATATAATACCTCTTATATCCACCGTGTTATCTAAAAGAACTGTTAATAGGGTTGCGATAACTGATAAAAAAACGGTAACAATTACAATAAGCAGGACATTGGTAACTTGAGTCATTTATTCAAACCTAATTTAAAAAACAATTTAATTCTTGTCATTTAGTTTATATAAATGGTAAAATTTGCCTGCTCTTTAAGATCTTTTTGCATTCGTTTCATTATCTTATATGATTAAAATCAACTACTTTTTCCTCGTATATTTGTGAACTTTAATAAACTAGTCATTTAGCTGTATTTCCACAGAATAAAGTTAATTTTATTTTTTATCAAAACAAATCATTGGAAAATGGAGAATGCTCCCTATTTCACCAAAACCATTTTTATACTTTTTACTTTGAAAGCATTTAAAAATCCATTTTAAAATGTAAAGTGATGATAATGGTTACTGAACGGAATAAAGAGCTAATAACCATATAGAATTAGATTTCTTTAATCTTTTTTAACTTGGTTTCCAAGGGATATCTTGAATGTTTTTTAGTTTGTTTACAACTCTTGAGATAACAAAGAATAGATCTGATAACCTATTTAAGAAAATTAAGCATGATTTGTTTATTTCATTGTTTATAAGCAAATTGACGATATTTACTTCTGCCCTTCTTATTATTGTTCTAATTATATGACAATAGGAGGATTCAATTGATCCCCCAGGCAAAATAAAAGATTTTAATGGCTCTAAGTTTTTATCTAGTTTGTCTATTGAATTTTCAATAAAAACCACATCCTCATTATTAATTCTTGGATAATCCTTTGACTTTGTATCTGGATTTGCCAAATCACTGCCCAACACAAATAGTTGATTCTGAATTTTGGACAATATTTCTGAGATTTCTCTAAATTTTTCTTCCCTGTTGGTGTAAGTTAGTAATAACCCAATATGACTATTAACTTCGTCTATAACACCATATGTTATTATCCTGGTGTTATCTTTCCTTACCCGGTCACCATTGAAAAGACTAGTCTCCCCATTGTCACCAGTTTTTGTATATATCTTCATTTTAGATATCGTCCTAAATAGTATTTGGTAATATTACTATGTGACTTTTTAATATGTGCATATGCCAAGATAAAGAAATCAGAGGTAAGATTGCATTGCGGTGTGCGCTAAAATTAATATGCATGAACTTCACCTTTGTGTTCTCGAAGGTATTTTTTCTTTTTAAATCTTTCATTGCATTTGTCACACTTAAATGGATTTTCAAACTCTATAAGAAATCTTCTTTTTTTTTCCTCTGGGCTTTCCAATATGGATGATTCATTAGCTGCATTGTTTAACTCGTCTTTATTTGTCATAGCTGCATTGTTTAACTCGTCTTTATTTGTCATAGCTAATCCTTTAACATACTTTAATATACTAATTTAGATTAAGATTAAATTTTCCTAAAGAATTAACATAATAATTTAATCTGAAATATTTATTGATATGTACACAAAAGTAAAGCAATAATATATATAATATAAAAAAGCAGAAAATAATCTGTGCCGTCGTAGCTCAGCCTGGAAGAGCACTCGACTATTTATATAGGGTGAAGCTGAAGACCGAGCTGTCGTGAGCTCAAATCTCACCGGCGGCACTATTAGATGTGAAGTGATGGAGTGGAAAAATGATAAAGATCTTTAGAAATTTTTTTTGTAACCACAAAGATGTTTTTTCATTTAGGAAATACAACGATTTTGATTTTGCCGAATACCAAATTTGCAGTAATTGTGGAAAAATTCTGAATACTCTCAAAGGATTTGATGAGGACCTCAGAGGTTAAAAGAATCCATGAAAATTTCAGAAATCAATATTCAAATTTTACTTGTTATGTGGTGCATAGGAGCTGTGGTTGCAGGGGTAGCTTTACTAATACCAATTTACTCGCTTTTCTTTATAGTGGGGTCTATAGGATGGCTAAGTGTTGTTATAATTACACTATTGTTTTTTATGGTGTTGAAAAATAAATGAATGGAATTTGATGTTAATCTTTTCCCCCCTGTTCAGGAATAGAAACAAGGGTTACGGTCGATGTTATGCCGTTTATCTTTCTTATGTTTGATGTAATTGTGTTATTCATTTCATCAACCGAGTCTGTTTGAATTTTAACAAAAATATCATGTACCCCATATGTGCCCCTAACCTCTTTAACTTGTTTTATTTGCGAAATCTGTTTTATTATCTCTTCTTCTTTTCCTAAAATACTATTTATCAAAATATATGCCGTAGGCATTGCATATTAATTTATAATATATTATTTTAATCTATTGATAAGCATAATTCTCATGTAAATAATAAATAGATTCATTCAATTGTAAATTTAATGAGGTTGCCAATAATTGTAAAAGGAAAAAAGGATGTCGAATTTGTTACATTTATCAATAAAGTAAATGACGACCTTAGGGATAGCTTTGAATTCTCAATAAAAAAAAATCTTCAAACTGTGAAAACAAAGGTAATGTTAGCCGATTTTACAGTTATAGAAACAAATACCTTTGATCCAGACCGAGTATTAAACTATTTTTTCAATAAGGAAAAAGAAGTTGGTTCATTAAGCTCTTGGAAGGTTGTTTCCGTCCAGTCAGCAAAAACAGACGATTTGCATAGAATTTTCTTTCAGATTAGTATAGAAATTGAAAATTATTATTTTTATATATACATGGGAATTCAATTTCATGCTCTTTTATATTATAAAACGGATAAAGATATCATCCGCATAAGTAAAAAAATTAGAGATTTAGAGGAAAGAAATTCCAATGTTAAATCTGAAATTTCAAAAAAAGGCGATCAATTAATAAAACAGGAATTAGAAAATTTAGGCTATAAAGATACAGATAATACTAAACTATTTGAGGAACTTTTTACCAAACAAGATCTCTCTAAAAGCCTAGCTGAAACAGCATCTGAAGTTGAAAGTACATTTCCCGAACTTAACCAAAATTTACAATTGATACAATCTTTGAAAAAAGAATTAGAAAATTTTACAATCGAGTTATATCAAATAAACCCTGCTTCCATTGACTCTAACAAATTGATGATAGGAGAGGAGGGAATAGCATACAATATGGATTTTGAGTTAATAAAAAATAAAAAAACTCATGAGAAAACCTCTGTGATTAATTTTGAAAAAATAAATGTAACTGAAATATCAAAAATCGAGAAAGAATTTTATGCTCTAATCAATATATTTAAAAAATAATTCTTAAAACCTCTTATTTGAACAACATACGTACACAAGACTTTTGCCTGGGAAAAACATCGCATATTCTAAACAACTAAATTTAAATAAACCTTAAATCTTTTTTTATTTGGGAAAAGAAATTTCCACTATAGATCTAAACAAAATAAAGGAATCTCAAAAAATTCTGTCACAATCAAATATTAGGAAAATAGACATGCTAAAATCAACTACCTTTTCTAATATCTGTGGAAATAATATCTATCTAAAACTTGAATGTCTCCAAAAGACTGGATCCTTCAAAGTGAGAGGGGCAATTACAAAGATAAACAATATTCCAAATGATATAAAAAAAAATGGCGTAATAGCTGCATCTGCTGGTAATCACGCTCAAGGAGTTGCTTATGCTTCTTTGATGAACAATATACCATGTACAATCGTAATGCCAAAAAACGCGTCACCAGCAAAAATTGCAGCTACCAAATCCTATGGGGCAAAAGTGATACGTTATGGGAATGATTATGATGAATCATCTGCATCTATTAAAGAAATAGCTGAAAAAGAAAATAAAACAATAATACCTGCTTTTGAAGACCCAAGCGTTATCGCAGGTCAAGGTACAATAGGTCTGGAAATATTGGAGGATTTAAAGGATATTGACGAAGTCTACGTGCCAGTTGGTGGCGGTGGATTGATTGCTGGGATTGCCTTGGTGTTTAAATCCATTAAATCAGATGTGAAAATAATAGGAGTTGAATCTGCAGCTTTTCCTACAATGAAAAAATCAATCGAGGCAAATAAAATCACTAAATTTCAAAACGGATATACAATTGCTGATGGTATTTCGGTTAAAACTCCCGGAGAGTTAACATTTGAACTTGTAAGAAAATATGTAGACGATATAGTTTTAGTTGATGATTTGTCTATCGTAAAGACAATGTTTTTGCTAATGGAGCGATCAAAAATTGTAGCAGAGCCAGCAGGTGCGGCATCTCTTGCATACCTTATTTCTAATGAAAGACTCAAATCACAGAACAAGAAAAACATTGTTTCTATAATATCTGGTGGAAATGTAGACATGTACCTTTTGGGACAGGTAGTTGCAAAGGGGTTAATGCAAACAGGACGATTTTTAAAGATATTCGTGGATTTGCCAGACAAACCTGGAGCACTAAAAAACATAGTAGATGAAATTTCAAAAGCTAACGTAAATATTGTGGAAGTCGTCCATGACAGGCTTAGTTCTAATATACCTGCTGGAACTGCTGGTGTATATTTGAGCCTAGAGTTTGAAAATAGAGATCAATCTGATATATTGATAGGGTTGTTTAAGAAGCAAAATATTAATTTCAAAATCGTTAGTTAACTATAGTAAAAGGAAATATTTTTGGAATTTTATAGTTCATTATCGCACAACCGGTTACCCTGTGTTTTTCAGAAGCTTTTTATGATGCATAGCAGTATTCTCTAAAACCTGCTCTATCTGCTGTTATTCCACCTATGCTTACTAATATGAATTCATTTTCCGCACTCAAAAACGCTTCATCAAACTTTTTGGTATTACTGTGTAGTTTTTCATAGTTGTTTATTGATATTTTGGTTCTAGTTCCTATTTCTTTATCTAGGTTCATTTTGCTTGCTATTTCTTTGTACCCTTCCTGAAATACGCCTGAGAATACCATTGCGCTACATCCACTACCATAGGAGCCAAAACCGACCCTTTTATTGTAGAGGTCAAATCCTTTACCAAATTCAAATTCTACGAGGCTTCTTAGTCCCATATACATTGAAGCGGTATAAAGATTTCCAATTATCGCAGAAGCTTCTAATGATGAAGACATTTTTTTATCAAAAACTTCCCGATAATAAGTTGTTTTCATAAATTCTTTTCTAAATTTCTCGTCTGCTTTCATGAATTCAGTATCCGCCAACAATGATTCAATGGTTCCTCTCGGATCTTTTGGAATAGGCTCATCTAATTTAAGATGTGTTGTTATGTCTTTCCATCGGGGTAAATGTCTCCATTCGTGTCTTAATAGGTAAGCCAATGCTTTTTCACCCATTTTTCTATATGGTAGATGCACATTAATGTAGTCTATATGATCGGTGATGGATTCTCCTTCCTTGAGTTTTATGTAACCCTGTTTTATCGCCTTTTCTTTATATGCTTCAAGTGCTTTTCTTACCTGGATTAGATAAAGTAAATTCGAATAAACCCCATTTACAAGAGGAGTTTCCTTTCCAAAAGGTCTATAGAAATCATACTCGTTTTTTATTATTGTTGATGCCACCTTTTCATCAAAAGCTAATAACCTGGGATTGTTTTTGATGAGCAAAGCTACGGCACCAGCGCCTTGAGTATACTCACCGGCCGAACCGATATCGTATTTTGCAATATCGCTTACAATGACGATTGCAGATTTATCACCATTTTCACCGGCTCTGATCCAATTTGCATTATCATAAAGTGCATATGAGCCACTTACGCATGCAAACTTGCATTCTATTCCGCCTGCATGTTCTAAAGAGTCCTCACCATAAACCTGTTCTAGCATTCCGATTACAAATGAATTCATAGCTTTTGATTCGTCTAAAGCAGATTCAGTTGCTACATAGATTCTACCTATATCTTGCGGGTTTAAATCGTTTTTTTTCATAACCCTCATACACGCATTGGCAGCCATGCATGCGGGGTCTTGATTAGCATCTGCTAAGGCCATCTTTTTTATTCCAATCCCATATTCTAGTTTCTGTGGGTCGATGCCTCTTGCTTCAGCAAAGTCTTTGTAGTCGATATAAAGTTTTGGAACATAGATAGCCAGGTCATCTATACCTACTGGCACAATTATGGATTTTACATAAATACGTTTATAAATCTATTTACGATATTGTGGAATTTTACCATTATATAGGCATAATCAAAATTGTCGCCAATGTCTATATTTCTATTGTATCTTATGGGTGATAGGTAGTGACACAATTTTAAAAGATCAAAATTACCATAACGGGAATCATTAAGCATTATTTGTTTTATTCTTATTACTTTAGGTGAAAATATGATAACTTTAATTTACAATAGTTGCCTAAACCTTTAAGATAAAAAAATATATTTAAACAAATAATTAAAATGATGCGTATTTGTCTATTTAATAGTACTTTATAATATCATAATTGTTGTTTCTTTCTGCTGGAATTAATTTCATTGATTTGATTGAGTTTATTATATTTCCAGCTAACAATTCGGTAGAGCGAGCTCCAGTTGCACTAACTACTTCTTCTCCAATTAAGGTCCCGCCAAAATCGTCTGACCCATGGAAAATAGCTAATTGTGCCATACCAACACCGTTTGTTAGCCAAGATGATTGTAAATGATCTATCAAGCCATGGAATATTATTCTAGATACCGATATCATTTTTAATAGTTCAAAACCTCCACGGGGATACTTTACTAATCCTTTATCTTGAATTTCTGTATTATTTGGTTCAAAACTCCATGGTATAAATGCCATAAAGCCTTTTGTTTTTCTTTGGAGCCTTAGGATTTTCATTAAATGTCTTGCTCTTTGTTCTGTTGATTCCACGGTTCCATACATCATGGTAGCAGAAGATTTTATACCCAAAAGATGGGCCTCTTCCATTATCCTTAACCATGTATCACTGGATATCTTTAACGGGCTGATAATTTCTTTTACATCATCATCTAGAATTTCTGCCCCAGCGCCTGGAAGGGAGACCAATCCTGCTTCTTTTAGCCTATTCAAAACTTCCGATGTACTTGATCTGTTCACCTTTGAAATCATATCTATTTCTGATGCGGATAACCCATGAATGGCCACATCGGGGCATTTTTGATTTATTGCTTTAAAGATTTCCTCAAAATATTCGATATTCAATTTTGGGTTATGGCCACCTTGGAATAATACTTGTTTGATGTTAAAATTTGACTTTGCAAAGATAATTCTCTTTAATATTTCATCCTGTGATACTGTATATGATTCTTGGTGATTTGGTGGCCTATAAAAAGCACAAAACTTGCAATTGGTAATACACACATTGGTATAATTAAGGATTAAATTATTAATGAAAGTCACGGTTTTTCCAAACAAAAGTTCTCTAAGGTAGTTACTTACTAATCCAAGATGCTGTATGTCCTTTGTTTCTAAAAGATTTATAACATCATTTAGTTGTATGTCATTTTGTTTAATGATGTTATTTATTATATTTACAAGATCCGTGTTTTTCATATAATTATCAATAAAATGGATATTTTGCAAAGAACAAGTAAACTTAATCATGGTATAATTTATTCTTTGATTTTGTGGTTATGTAGATCTAACGCTATAAACAGAAAAGACCTTTTTAAAAGCACTTATATTTTTTAAAATATCTATATAATTAATTGTCTAAAACTATTATCAAACCTACTTCATCCCTAGAAAAAGTGCTTTCAGGTGAGGAATTAAACTTTAATGATGGATTAGAATTGATAAATGATGAAAACTTATTTCTGTTAGGAGCAGCAGCAGATAGAATAAGAAAAGAATTGGTTGGTGATAACGTGAGTTTTGTTTCCTCCTATTATTTAAATTATACAAATATCTGTGTTGCAAGTTGTCAGCTATGTGCCTTTTATAGAAAAGAAAAAGATAATGATGCATATACATTGACTCCAACACAAATTGTACAAAGAGCCGGGATTGCAGTGAATGATTTAGGGGCCACAGAGTTGCATATTGTTGGGGGCTTTCATGCAAAACTTGGTCTTGATTATTATGAAAACATGTTTAGGTCGATAAAATCAAAGTTTCCAAAAGTCATAATCAAAGCATTGACACCCGCAGAAATATTCTTCATTTCTAAAGTAACCCGTAATTCTATAAAAGAGGTACTGCAAAGGCTAAAGGAAGCGGGATTGGATGCTCTTCCTGGTGGGGGTGCTGAAATTTTTAGTAAACCAACACGTGATAAAATTGTTCTGGGTAAATGCTCTGGTGATGAATGGTTAGACACTGTTTATCAGGCCCATAAAGTTGGATTAAAAGGCAACTGTACAATGCTATTTGGGCATATCGAAACACCTGAAGATATAATTGATCATTTAATAAAACTACGAGAGTTAAATAAGAAAACCCATGGTTTTACTACTTTTATTCCTTTGAAGTTTAGTTTAGAAAACACGGAGTTGGAGAAACAACATACTATGGTTTCAGAAAGCCCTTCTACCTATGATTTAAGAGTAATTGCGGTCTCAAGATTGTTACTTTACAATTCTTTAAAAAATGTTTCAGTTTATTGGGTTGCTTTGGGAAAAAAACTAGCTCAGGTGGCGCTTTGTTATGGTGGCAACGATTTGGTGGGAACTGCATTTTCTGAAGAAATATTTAAGGCTGCTGGTAAAGCAAACCACACCTCAGTTAAAGAACTAAAATTTTTAGTTAATGAGATTAACAGAAACCCTGTCCAACGAGATACTTTTTTTAATATTATTGGATAATCATGTAAATTAATTAACAAAATTATTTATTTTTCCTATTTTCATCGGATTTACAGTTTACAATTGTTTTTTTTATGGTTAAAAACTAATATTTTCCTAGTTAGCTGTTGTCTGTTATTGACGGATAAAAATAAAAGATCTTCCTCTTTAGTATATAGAAAAGGTCTTTACCTTTCTATTCTAAGTGGCATCTCTTTATTTCTTATCTTTTATATATACTCAAGAAACACCGCTCCAGAAAATGCAATCTATATAAACCAAACACTATACAATTTTGCCTTGTCGGTTTTTCTGGCTTTTTTTATTTTTCTGTCTGTTTTTCTTGTCGGAATAAAAAAGGCTTTTTTCCCCAAAAACAACAGTGGTTCAAACCCTTCGACACTACTGTATTACGTTCAGTCAACCCTAAAATCAAAAATTAACAAAATAATATTTATTTCTATTACGGTTGTGTATTTTGTTTTTTTTGCTTTTCTGTCAAATATATTTATATATTTTAATAATGATGGCACTATATTTTCATTATTTCCCAAGACACCTATACCTGCCAATGATACCCATTCTGAAAATTTTGCATTGCATAATAATTCAGACAATGGAATAGGACAAAATGACTTTGGAAACCTAACAAATAGTTATTATCCCAAATCTAATCTAATAATTTGCTGCAATTCTATAGGTTATGTTCCAATGTTAATACTTTCAGTCAACAGTAATTTTTCCATCCTCCTAATTCCTATCAATTTTATTTTAGGTGTTGTTATCTCTATTTTAGTTGGTTTCAATATAGCATTTAACATTTATTTGATTAGGCAAATTAAATCATTAAGGCTATCAAAAAGAAATTTTTTTAGCTTATTTGGCATAACTTCGGGTTTATTTATTGGTTGCCCAACTTGTGCTGGAAGTTTTTTTTACTCTTTGGCAGGGTTTAGCTCATTAATTACATTTTCATTTTTAAGCATATACCAAATAATATTTGTTTTTATAAGTATACCCTTGTTAGTACTTTCAATAATATTTATGGCTAAATTATTGCGAAAGAATTATTTGGAATCCTGCAGAATAAAGTAAAATAAGAAAAGAGAATCTTTTATTCTTTGTCTATAAATTCATCGGGTTTTGGAGGCTCTGGGTTTAGTCCTTTTCTTTTTCTTACGTCTGCGACTATGTTCTTAAATACTGATTGAGGAATAGGTTGCCATGTTTTAAAATAGGTGCTCCACATAGCTTTACCTGCAGTACCCCCTCTCATCAACTCTGAAAGATCAAAAGTCTCAGAGGCGGGCACTTCGCCTAACATGATTGCTATTATTCCCTTTTGGTCTACATTTAACAATTTTCCCCTTTTACTTGAAATTATTCCAGCTACAGTCCCAATTTGCTCTTGTGGGCATTTTACCTCTATTCCTAAGATGGGCTCTAGTAATACCGGTTCGGCCATAAGCATGCAGCCAAGCAATGCCCTTCTCGTAGCAGGCATCAATTGTGCAAGTCCTCTGTGCGCTGGGTCTTCGTGCGGTACAAAGTGATGCAATATGAAACGCAATCCTCTAACTGATTCTTGTGCAATTGGTCCAGAATGTATAACATCATCAAAACCCGACTTTATAGAATCCATAGATTCCTGAACAAATTGAACACCCTTTGTTTCATCTGATAGCATATTGCCGCTTCTATCTACCGTTACAACGCTCCTTGCATCATCAGTACTCCAACCCTTTTCTCGCAATAATCTTGATAGTTCTTTTTTATCCATATCTTCTTTTATTTTGCCGGATCTTATCATCTCAATAACCTCTTCACTTAATGGCTCTGCCCTCATGAAAATTTTGTTGTGTTTGTTTGGGGACTTGCTCATCAGAGGACCTGTCCTGCCCTTTATGGTTTCTCTGTAGTTAATTAGGGGCTGGGTAGTTTTGACATCCAAACCTGCCTCCTGCAACAATGAAGATGCAATTTCAAGATGCAACACACCCATTCCCGCCATCAATGTTTCTCCAGATTCTTCATTTATCTTTACAATAAGATTGGGATCTTCTACGGTAATCCTTCGTAATGCTTCTACAAGCTTTGGCAGGTCCTTGGGATGTTTTGGTTCAACTGCAATTGTAACTACGGGCTCAGAAACATATTTGATAGATTCAAATGGGTTGACGTTTTTGACTGTTGATATTGTTTCTCCTGCAACAGCATAATCAAGTCCAAGTAGTGCTGGAATATTACCACATGGCAAAACACTTACTACTTCGCGAGTATTCCCCATGTAGATATTTACAGATTGGACTTTTCCAACCCTCTTAGAATCTATTAAATACACTTCATCACCATCTTTGATTGTACCTGAAAATAGCCTGCCAGTTGCAACTCTTCCTGCTTGGGGATCAACATTTATTGTGGTTACCATCATCAGCGCTGGACCTTTTTCATCGCAATTTATCAGGGCTTTTCCAATATCCGATTCCAAATCACCTTGCCATATCTTTGGTATTCTGTACTTTTGAGCTACATGAGGTGGTGGGTGATGCTGCACAACCATTCCTAAAACTGCATCATGCAATGGTGCTCTTTCGGCCAATTTCTTTATTGCATTAGTGTCAGTAGACGTGTAGGCATCATAAACATCTTTGAAGCTTATGCCCTTTTTCTGAGCCACGTGAAAGTTAAACCCCCATTTATCTTTGGCTGAACCAAAAGCAACAGTATTACCCTGAATACTTACCTTCCATTTTTCCTTTATTTCAGGTTCCGCATATAAGTCGATTAACCTATTGAATTCGGCAATAATATTTGATAACCATTTTTGCATTGCGACCGGATCTAATCTTAGTTCTTTTACCAATCTGTCAATTTTGTTAATGTATAATACTGGTCTGACCCTTTCTTCCAAAGCCTGGCGCGTAACCGTTTCTGTCTGGGTCATGATTCCCTCAACCGAATCAGAAACAACAACTACCCCATCAATGGCCCTTAAAGCTCTGGTCACTCTGCCAGTAAAATCTATGTGTCCAGGGGTATCTATCATGTTTATAACGTATTCTTTACCTTCATCGTTTTCATAAAATAATGTGACGTTTGCTCCCCTTATTGTCATTTGTCTATTTTGTTCAAGTTTCATAGAGTCAAGAGCAAGGGCCTGCCCGGCTACACTGGGAGAAATGATTCCAGAAGCGGCTAAAAGACTGTCACTCATAGTGGTTTTTCCATGATCAACGTGAGCAATTACACCAAAATTCCTAATTTGGTCTCTGTTTCCGATAATTCTGATAATATCCTGTGTCGATTTAAATTTCGGCATGGTATAAATCAAAAAAGTTTTTTTAGGATTATTAAACGTTCCTTGTTAAATTATTTAAATGTGTATCGTTAAACCAATTGAGAACCTTTCCTGTTTTGGTTGTTTTGTTTTCAACAATGCATTAGATATTTTGTTAAGTTTTTAACTTTTATAATTAACATTGATTATAAAAAAATGTTATATAATGCCTTTAAAAATAAGAGTGGGGCATACGCCTGATGCTGATGATGCTTTTATGTTCTATGGTATTGAATCTGGATTAGTCTCTACAGGTGAGTTTCAGATTGAGCATGTTGTAGAAGATATAGAAAAATTAAACAAAAAAGCAATAAATCATGAGCTGGATATCACTGCAGTTTCAGCCCATGCTTATGCATATCTGAATGAGTATGTAATATTAAACACTGGAGGAAGTTTTGGCATTAACTATGGGCCAATAATAGTGTCTAAAAAAAACCATACAATTGACAAAATAAAAGAAGGGTTAATCGGAATACCCGGGGAGATGACATCTGCATACCTTTTAATGTCAATAGCTTTTGGGAAATTAAACTGTCGACAGATGCTTTTTAGTGAAATTCCAAATGCGGTATTGCATGAGGACGTTGATTATGGCCTAATAATCCATGAATCTCAAATCACTTTCTCAGACTTGAGTTTAAATAAAATATTTGATTTGGGCACATGGTGGAACAAGAAAACTAGTGGTTTGCCCGTTCCTTTAGGAATAAATGTTGGCAGTACCAAGCACCTTAGACCTCTACAAATAATTGAATTTGACAACATATTAAAAAACTCCATAAAATATGGTTTAAAAAATTTGGATAAAGCTGTTGATTTTTCAACCAAATACGGAAGAAATACATCCAAAAATACTCTTGCCAAATTCATTAAAATGTATGTTAATGACTTTACGGTTGACATGAAAAAAGATGGAAGGGAATCTATTTCTACACTTTTCCATTTGGCAAAATTAAATGGCATATTAGATAAAATGCCTGAAATTAGGTATAGCGGCTAAATGCTACAATTTCCACCGTTATTGAAGTTCATTTTTTGGTCTGCCCTTTAAAAAAGGATTTCCTCATCTGAAAATGTTTTTGACCTGGTATTGCCATCGATAAACTAAATAATCCGCATAATTATTTGATTAAAGTTAATGTTATCTGGATTTAACGATGACTATATTGCAAATAATGATTATGATGATAACAATAGTGAAGGTTTTTGGCACCTGATTGAAAAAAAATGGTTAAGTTTTTGGGATAAAAACAACACAAATAATTCAGATGTAGACCACTCTAAACAAAAATTCTTTATTACTGTGGCCTATCCTTATCCTAATTCCCCGCAGCATATTGGGCATGGCAGAACATATACCTTGGCTGATGTCCATGCTAGGTATTATAAGTTAAAAGGCTTTAACGTATTATTTCCAATGGGATTTCATTATACTGGCACCCCAATATTGGGTATGTCAAAAAGAGTACAATCAAATGACAATGAAATTATTGAAAATTTTAAAAATATTTATTTAATTGATGATAGTACAATTAACTCTTTTACAAATCCATTAAATATTGCAAAATATTTTCACAAAGAAATTAAGTTGGGTATGATTGAAATGGGGTATTCAATTGATTGGAGACGAGAATTCACGACAATTGATGCATTATATAAGAAATTTATTTCATGGCAATTTAAAACCTTACGAGAATTAGGTGTAATCGAGCAGGGCTCGCACCCTGTTGGTTGGTGCCCAAACGATGAAAACCCTGTTAGTCAACATGATACTTTGGGAGATATCGAACCATCATTTACAGAATATGTTTTAATAAAATTCAAATTATCTGAGGAGGATATGTTTATACCCGTAGCAACATTGCGACCTGAAACCATATATGGTGCCACGAATTTGTGGATAAACCCTGATGAAACTTATGTTAAGATCCAAGTAAATAATGATGAAACTTGGTTGCTAAGTGAATCTGCAACAAAAAAATTAGGGTTTCAGAACCACAACATAAAAATCATATCCAAAATAAAGGGCTCCAGCATAATAGAACGCCTGGTCTATAATCCACTAACTGGCTCTAGGATACCAATTTTGCCAGCATCATTTGTTAGTGCAAATGAAGGCAGTGGAATAGTAATGTCAGTTCCTGCGCACGCTCCATTTGATTTACAAGCATTAAACGATATTAAAAAATTTGGCAATGACCTCATAAAAAAAATAAATATTAATGATATAATGCCAATAACAGTAATTGATTCCAGCTACGAGAAGTTAAAATCCCATATTCAACAGTCTGAAGTTAAACATGAAAAACAGTCATCATTAATACCTTCTCAGATTTTTGTACATAAATACTCTATTGCAGATCAAAATGACCCAAACCTGAAAAAGGCAACCTCGGATTTGTATAATTTGGAGTTTTATGGTGGAAAAATGAATGCCAACACCCCCTTGTCAGGCACATCTGTTTCAAATGCTAAAGAAAAAATAAAACAAATGCTTTTAGAAACGAATAAATCAGTAATTTTTTATGAATTGACAAATCAACCAGTTTTTTGTAGGTGTGGATCGACATGTTACGTAAAAATTCTCGATAACCAATGGTTTTTAAATTATGGAAATAAAAAATGGAAGGCATTGGCCAACAAATGTTTGAACCAAATGGACATAATGCCGAATGAAATAATTGGTGAGTTTGAAAATGTTTTTGAATGGTTAAAGGAGCGGGCATGTGCAAGAAAGTCCGGCCTAGGCACAACCCTTCCTTGGGACAAAGATTGGATTATTGAAAGCTTGTCGGATTCAGTTATCTATATGATTTATTATATTATTGCAAAATATGTGAATACAAAAGGTTTGGAAAGTTATGACAATTTAATAGATGAATCTTTTTTTGAATACATATTATACAATAGAAAAACCAAATTTTTTGGGAAAATAAAAGATGACGGAAGTCTTGTTCTCTCGGATGAGTGTGAGGCCTTTAAAGAAAAAGTTAGCAAAAATGACCAAGAGTTTCTGAAAAGATTCTTAAAAATATCTTATGAAATCAAAAAGGAATTTGAGTATTATTATCCACTGGATTCAAGGCACTCTGGAAGAGACCTTATTCCCAACCATCTTTCTTTTTTTATATTTAATCATGCCATATTGTTTGATCCAAACCGCTGGCCCAAACAAATTGTTGTAAATGGTTCTGTCTTAATGGATGGAAAGAAGATGTCAAAATCTATGGGAAATATCATACCGTTGAGGAGCGCAATCAAACAGTTTAGTGCCGATTCGATAAGGGTGGCAATGCTGGTTTTAGGTGAATTGCTACAAGATGTTGACTTTTCATTCTCGACTCTCAAAGGCATATACATAAAACTAAATGATATCTACAAGTTCTATATTGCCTTTTATAAGGACAATAAAACCGTAATAGAAAATATGGGTGATATTGACAATATAAATCACTTTCTAAAATCAACCTCACTGGAACTAGAGGATAGATGGTTGATTTGGAGAATAAAGCACTATGTTAAAGAAGTCTCAAACTCTCTAGATAGGTTAAAAATGAGAGAAGCCCTTAACACTGCCCTTTATTTAATGGATAAAGATTTTGAATGGTACAAAAAAAGAAAATTTGCTAAAACAGGCAAGTTATACCAAAACGAAAAAGACATATCCATAATCTACCATTACCTGACAAAAAGAATTAAACTTCTGTCACCTTTTTGCCCTTTTCTTTCAGAAGAGTTATGGCATATTTCAGGTAACAAATACTCCATTTTCAACAGTTCATGGCCATCCATTGAAAACAAGACAATAGATGAAGAAGTGTATGAAGAAAATGAATTATTCATATCAAATATTTTAATTGATCTGAACAAAATAATAAAGGTAACAAAAAACACCGCCATAAACAAAGTATTCATTTATCTGCCTTCGGAAGAAAAAAACTATTTGTACTATGAAATCTTGAAGTTACTTGTTACCCATGACATTAACAAAAACTTTGGCGTCGTGATGAAACTATTATTGTCAGGCACAAACAAGGATATCGAAAAACAGAACATTATCAAAAACAACACTGATTATATAAAAAAAATAATAGATGACATACTTTCCTTGACTCCTGTCGATAGGGAAAGAAGGTTTAATATTGGGAAATTCGATGAATCTAATCCCCTTTATGATGCTATCTCGTTATTGTCAAACGAATATAAAATTTCTCCTGAAAACATTTTAATCTATAGGGAAAAGCAAAACGAAATTATGGATCCAGGCAATAAAGCTAAATTCTCAAGGCCATTCAAACCCGCAATTTTCATTCAATAAACATGTTATTATTATTATTGTTTATCTATTATTTTGTAATTATAAAATAGGCTTATCTTTATGTCTATTTTTCATTTAAGGTAACGCGTATGGAATTGTAAGAATTTGTGACATAATTACCATAAAACATATCTTTTGAATCATTTACTTTTCCCTTTTTGTTTTTCCCTCTGTTTTTTTACATATGACACAGAGACAAAGTATAAGAAAAAGCCGCATATAACAAATACAAACCCATACATAGATAGCGCTTGTCTGTTTTGAAATGTGCCAAGGCCAACAATTATTGCCCCCATAATCAATAGTGCAATACCAACTCTAGCGGAGCCTGGCATTTTGTTGTTTTTTCTTATCCTTTTCTTCATTTTATATTCAAATTTATTTTAGTGTTTATATTTTTAAACTTTGGACAAATGTTATCAATTTATTTGTTAGATTGTGTTGTTGTATTATAACTATGAAGGTTGCCGTTATAGGAATAGGCGTGGCAGGAGCATATTTGATGAATCAGTTAAGTAGTTTACATGATGTCAAGGTCACTGGATTTGAAAGAATGGAGGAGAAAAATCATGATGCTGTTTGTGCTTGGGCAACATGTGATAATGTGATGAATGAATACTCTAAAAGATGTGGACTGGATTTTGAGAATTATGTTTTGCATGATGGAAAAAGAATGACTGTTGACATTGGAAAAGGCAATGGCAGTGATGGTGATGGAGACGGTAACAGTAGTATGAATATCAATTTAAAGGGTATGGTAAGCTATGATAAATTAAAACTAATTCAGGACATGATAAAGGGAACAAATATTATTTTCAATAAAGTTCCGGAAAAAAATCAATTGGAACAAGATTTTGACTTGATTGTTGATTCAACAGGATTTCACAGGCACTATTTGCCGAAATTAAAAGACGAGTTATGGATTCCCTGCATTCAATATAAGGTAAAATATGATAAAAATGTTCCTTTTGATGACTTTTACCTTAAGGCATTTCCTTCGCTATCGGGTTATTTTTGGTATTTTCCTTTAGATAACGGTTATGCCCATATAGGATCAGGGGATTTTAGGCGAAAACACACAAATGAATTCCTAGAGTTTTTTTTAAAAAAATATAACTGCACCATAATAAAAAAGGTCGGTAGACCTGTAAGAATAACACCACCTTCAAAATGCATTCCGTTTAATGATGGAAGAAAAACTATTGGTGTTGGTGAATCTATCGGGACGGTTTATCCATTGCTGGGTGAAGGTATAATACCATCCACCATTTGTGCAGATATTTTTATCAACAATATGGATAATTTGGATAATTATTACCATGAGATATTGACAAAATTTAAGATTTATACCCTTGTTTATAAGTTTATAAAAATGAAAATATCAAATAACTTTAGCGTTTTCAAAAACTTTTTTGACTTGATAAAAATTTATAACCATATGAAAATGCAAGAAAATCGGTATGGAATGGAAGTTAATATTTTGGATATGTTAAAATTAACAAAGATATGATAAGACATAAACTAATTTTTACCCTTGTTGTTTTGCAATTCATTATAAACCGACAACAAGGTAACAAGAAGAATTCCAAACAGTGCTATCGCTGTAGAAAGATGAGATGCAACAACTATTGGATTCAATCTAGTTAAGATCATTACCCAACCTAATATTATTTGAGCAGATAAAAGCACTGATGCAATGATTAATTTAACCTTAAAATTTTTATCGCCAATTCTTAACAAAGAAAAAACAGTAAATGAATACAAGATTATGGCAACAACTAAAACTAGAGATCTATGGAAATGCTCCAAAAAATACTCTGGAGGCGGAAAATTAAACCCGTTAGGGCATGTCGGCCAAGTCAAACACGATAGGCCTTGACCTACGGATGAAAGATATACGCCTAACATCATTAATGAAAAAATTAAACCCAAAAGCACTAGTATAATTACAAGAATAAACCTCTTCGGGAATTGAATCTGTTTGCTGATATTCAACTTAAATTATTGAATTATGTCTGTTTATCTTATTTTAAATGTTTATTTGCATATTGACTACTTTTTTTATGAAATACTATTATACATATTATAAAGTATTGGACTTCATTTTTATACCTCATGATAAAACGCTGTAAATGTGTTTTTTATGACTCCGACAAGAATTAGGATATTCAGCAATCCTTCTAACTATTCTGAATTGACCTTCTATAAAAAAAACTCTCACTACTGTTCAAATCTCATTTTTTCAATAATAACACTACAAATCCATTAACCTAAATTAATTATATAATATTCGACATTAGGGCTGTTTTGTTCTTTTGTGTTTTTTTTGTCAACAAAAAACCCATTTATTACTTGAATTAAACAATAATAAAGTATCTCATTTATGAAATCAGAAAATACAAAGCCTGGAAATAAGTTTATTGTATATATAAATGAATTTGACAAATACGATGAAAATAGTGAACCATTGTGTAGGAACCTTAATTGTAATAATAAAGTATGTAAACCCTTTAGAAAATATTGCTCAAAAAAATGCAATAACGAGTTTAACAAATGGTATAATTCTAACTTTTATTGGAGAAAGGTACGGAATAGTGTCTTAAAGCGAGATGATTTTACCTGCCAGATATGCGGGATAAAACTGCACAAGAAAAAACGTTTCAATAAAACAAAACAAAATTGGCTTGAGTGTGATCACCTGGTGGCAAAATCACATTATTATAGTTTTGGATACAGATTTGATTCGTTGGAGAACAAGGTCAAAACAGTAATGGAGTTTTTCCATAATAAAGATAATTTAAGAACATTATGCTACATATGCCATAAGGAAATAACTATAGCGCACAGAAAACAAAAAGGATTGATTAGTTCAAATAAAGATTAAAATTTATTTTTGCAAAATTGAAGTAATTCTAAATGTTTATTATGTAGAGATACGGGATTAGATTTTGATTATATAAGTATATCTTATATTACACACAAAAAAATTCTACATACACATTAATAAACAATTTTGCTGTATATAGTCTTTAGAGGAAAATCCCAGTTAAATTGAGTAACTATTTGGCGGATCAATATCTTGAACTAAAAAAAAGAATTCAGGATGATCATCAAAGAATTGATGAGAGTTACAGGGTGGGTGTAGAGGTCGAAGCCTGTTTACTGGATGATAAAGCACTACCGGTAAATGCTCACCCATTAATCAAAGAACTAATCTCTAAATATGATGTTGATTCTGAATACGGAAAATGTCAATTCGAAATAAGGACTGATCCAATATCAATGCATAATCTCTCAAACATTAATTCATTCTTTGAAGGATTTTTGGATTACCTTTCCATCTCCATAAAAAAGGTTTATAAAAATAGGAACGTAATACCAGTTTTTTTAGGGGGTAATCCATCTCCAGAGATATTTAAAAAAAAATATATCACAAATAAAGAGCGGTATCGTGAATTATACAATGCACAAAGAAAGATACCTGATATAGAACTTGATGGACGAAAATTCAAAGCACGTGACATAGCAACGGCAATACAGGGTTTCCATCTTCATTTGCAGGGAAAGAATCCAATCTATACTACAAGCATGTTCAACTATATA
>JACDHC010000073.1 GCA_013821245.1 Candidatus Nitrosopumilus sp. | reverse complement strand
GTACCGGGGCCGTTGCACCCACAATTGCTTTTTCATCCTCATTTTCAATCATATTTAGGGAAGGTTTGGAATCTGCCCTTATACTTGGAGCAATTTTAACTTATTTGGAGGCATCTAGAAATGAGCGATTCAAAAAACATGTGTATTTAGGAATTTTATTTGCTGTTGTATTAACTGTAATAACCTGGTTGGTTGCAGAGTTTCTGATAGACATATCAGGCGCAGGTAGGGAAATGATAGAGGCTATAGCTGGTATATCGGCAGTAGCCGTTCTGTTTTGGGTTAGCTTTTGGGTGCTAAATAAAATCGAAACAAAAAAATGGATTGAATTTGTTAAAGCAAAGGTTTGGCAGGCTACTGCTACTGGCAGCTTTATGGTTTTTATCATGCTGTCCTTTTTTACTATATATAGAGAGGGCTTTGAAACCGTGTTGTTTTACCAGGCATTACTTTCATATGCAAAATATATGGAGTTTTATGTAATAGCTGGACTTGTTGTTGGATTGTCCGTGATAATAGGTGTGGTCTTTTTAATTCGTAAATTGGGAAAGAAACTGCCATTGAGAGTTTTGTTTGGATTTACAATGGGTGTAGGGGCCTTTATGTCCATAACCTTTATGGGTAACGCTATGCGTGAATTCCAAGAGCTTGGCTATATTCCTACAACTCACCTTTTTGGAATAATTCCCCGCCTTGACATAAATATAGCAACAATGACTGGAATACACCCAACATTGGAAACTGTTTTGGCCCAGGTTATTTTGCTGTCTGTTTACTTGATAGGCTCATTGTATATTCTTGTAGTTCAGCCAAGAAAGCAAAAGATAATAGCAGCTTCTAGAAAATCGATGGGGGACAAAAACAAAGGAAAATACGCAAAGGAAAGGATATAGATTTATTAATCTATGACTTTTTAATATGGCATGTATATAAATTAATAAAGTAGTTATATTTGTTAATTTAATACTCTCTTGTTTGATTGAATTCCAAGATATTTATTCTTTTTACAGTAGTTCTGGTTATATTGGCATATTAATAACCAGTTTTATTGGTAGTATCCTTGTGTTTATCCCTGTACCGTATTTCCCTATTTTAATCTCTTCCGCATTAAACAAAGACTTTGATCCTCATATCATTGCCTTATCCAGTGCTGTTGGGGCTGTGTTGGCTAAAATGATTATATTTATGGCAAGTTATTATGGCCGAAATATTTTAAGCAATAAAACAAAAACAAGAATGCAGCCCCTTCAAAATATTCTAACTAAATATGGGGGAATAGGCGCATTTATCGCAGCGTTGACACCAATACCTGATGACTTGGTCTATATCCCTTTAGGACTTGCCAAATATAGCATTAAAAAATTTACCATTGTGACTTTCCTTGGAAAGTTTATCCTAGGGGAGATAATAGTTTGGGGAACGGTCCTTTTAGGCCGACCCATAATGGAAGAAGTTCTCTCTGTTTCTGATACTAATAATCAATTATCTATTATTATAGTATCCGTATTGACTGTCATTTTGTTGGTTTTGGTGTTGTTTTTTACCTTTAAAATGGATTGGAGTAAAATAATTGGCAGGTGGTTCCCTTGGGCATTGGATAAAAACCTGGATGAAAAAAATGAAAAATGATGATGATAAAATATGCACAGTATTTATTTTGATAAAATGCATATAATTTTGTTTAATTGTTTTTTTTTATAATGTTTAATAACAAAAAATAATAAAATTAAACATGATGCCGCTAAAATGAATAATGAGTGTGTTGCAGATTTTGATATTTTAATAAGAAAAAGTTATAATGAATTGGGGATTTATGGCATCGACAGTTCTCTGAATTATGCGGATATTATTGCGATTGCAAACAATTTTTCAACTCATTTTAAAGAAGTGACTTTATCTAGCCCATATGTTATTGTATTAAAAACGATTGCATATCTTTTACAGTCTAAACGTGTTGTATTGGATAAAAACAAACTATATGATTTTTTTATCACATCTTTTAAGTTTTTAATTGAAAGCCATGGTAAAAAAAAAGAGAACAAAGTAAGCATAAGATCAGAACTAATTGATAGCATTTTCTTTGAGATTTGTAATGATTTATTAGGTAGTTATGACTGTTTTATCGAAATAATCAAAATTCAGATTCCGAATTTGATTGTTGATGTAATAGCTGCCCTGTTATTCAAATCAGACCCTTACGGCAAAAAAATGTCCTCATTTCAAATAAAACCATATTACATTTCCAAAAAAGAATCTTTAATGACCCATAATTTTGTGCATTCTTCCAAAGCAGTGGGGAATTTATCTCATGCTGTATCCTTTATTATAGATGCAAATATCCAAAACCAACATGGCCAAAAAAAAATTATCAATTTTCAAAAAGTGAAGAAACTGGACTCTAATTCTGATGATGTTGTTGTTTTGGATGATACAAAATTTAATGATGTTAACAAAGACGATGATGATGTTAATCTAATTTATAGAATATCTCTGATTACCAAAAGAGATGGCAATTCAATCAGGAAATCTTTAACTGGGTTGCCTAAAAAAGAGATTAAAAAACTATGCGATATTTGTAATAATTATGATAAACTTATTGAATATGGTAAACTTGATAGTCTTAAAGACTTAAAATTAGCAATTGAATCTGATTTGAAACGTCCTTTGTCTGACAAACAAGCTAAACATTCTCGAATATCTATAAAAAAAGTTCAATACTATATAGAAAACATGTTAGATAAAACATTTGAACCCCACTTAACTCACGGGATTAATCATGTTAAACACAATTTTGAATATGGTTATAGATTGGTGGGATTTATAAGTAATTCAAGATCCATGAATGGGGCAATACAGGTAGCTTAATGGATTACAAAAAACTGTGTGAATTGGTTTTTTTCTGATTAGGGTTGAACAAGTCTTTTAGAATAGATTTTCAATTTTAACAGATTTTGCACATGTTTCCATCCTCCTACCTGTCAATGAAAATGTTTACGCAAAAAATTACGATTACTTTAAGGAGTGTTATTAATTTCCATCCTTTACTTGACTAATAAATGCTAATTATGAGGGATAAGTGTCTATTTTTTTATGTACTTGTATTTTTTAATTTTGTTCTCTTTTAGAATATTTCAAATCGAATTGTTTGGCTGATCCAAAAACCATAGATCGCCATTTCAAGTCAAATTTCATATCCACACCACTGAACCAAACGTTCCCTGTGAATTTAAATTGGCAATGATGTATTTTTATAAAAGTATTGGAGTCAGGATTGAATACTACGATATGTCAAGCCCAATTAGCTGCCACCGCCGCCATCTATTGTATTTTTATCAACTGTTAATCCAACCTTTAAGCTACGCCGAAAAGGAATTAAAGGTTTTCTTATAACGCCATTAAAATATCGAATATTATTCCCACAGGCACTTTTAATATTTTTCCTGTATTTTACTTAATTCCTGAATTTGTGCTATTGTTGTTTACATTACCGGATTCATTTGATGCCCTGTCAATTGTAATTATGTTGTTATCCCTATTCAAATAGAAATCACTGGTTATATAAGTATAGGAAAAATATGTTATTCCTATGGTAATCAGGATAATTGTTATGAATATTGCGGTTCTTTTCATAAATTATTTTCTGTCTCAATACCATTTTAACCTTGATAAATTAAATAATATCTTTGCTAGTAACTTTTTTATATTTATTTCTTGCACTGATGCATTAACTGTGGTATGTTCTTTATTTCAACCACCCATGGTAATTCTTCGTAAAAGCCAAATCTTTTTTTGGTCCAAAAGATGCGGTGAATCATTGATTGAACCAACAAATATGCCCTGTTCATATAATGACAGAATAACTGGAGATTTAGATAATTCCTTCTTTTCTGGCGAGTGATATATAACAGACTCGCCAATATTTCCACAAGGAAAGGAGCCTGCAGTACAGGTCCAAAAAAATTGAGAAGTCTTGATGGGGGTGGGGCAATTAATAATTCTGAATTTGCAAATATGTTTACGGGAGTATTTTGTATTAGATAAGAAGGAACATTGGTTGGTTGAATGGGTGTTTTTATTGTATGTGTGATTGTTGGATATTTTAATATATTCTGAAGTAAAAAAGCGATCTGTCTTAATGTTTATTTTGGGTTTGTGTTCAGTTGGGTGAGATTTATATTCTGCCTTAAAAGTCATAACAGGATCACAATATGTGCATTTAGGAACATTTTTTTTAAAAATAGGGGTTTCCTCGTTATCACCAATAAGGTAACTATATATAAAATCTGAATTAGAATCGTTTTTGCTGGTCTTGATGTTTGGATTAGGGTGATTTTCCAATTTCGATTCTTTGGTTGTTTTTTTCAAACTAAATGATATCTCATATAGCATTTTATTCATAAAACCTTCACTTTGTTTTAGATACAGAGTTAGTAGAAGACTGCAATCATCATAGTCACATAAACCAATGTCGGTAACACCTATGGTACTGCCTAAAGGCAAGTTTTTGATGGGTTTCCTATTTTTTTTATTGGTTTCAATTTTGAGTGCGATTGGTATTTCTTTGACATTTTGATTTTTCCCAATTCCGTGTCTGGGAGGATAATAAATAACACTATCATTGTTGTCACTATCTGAATACCTTGTTTCAAGACCATGACCGTGTTTAAAAACCCCGTCTTCTACACCATTTACAATTTTCCATTCAATTGTAGACTCAATTGGAATCTTTAACTCATCAATCACTTTATGTCTGCATTCGATTGATAGGATAAGAAAGCTTTCTATATCCAATTTTATTGGAAAGCCTTCATTATTATGAAATACCGTAGTTCCTTTAGTTGGATGATTGTTGGAAATAACTATTCCGTTAACATAATGTTGCAATTTAACAGAATTCGTTTTCAAATAGACATCATGATTATTCAATAGTGACAGAAAGTCGTCTTTAGTCACACTCTTTGAACCGCAATATATTACAGCCATTCAATATAAAAGATAATTGTTTTTTATGATGCAAAATAATTTATTGTTAATTAAAATAAAAAACGAACGTGTTAATTATTATGGCGATCCTTGATTTAAGGAAAATTCATGGACATAGACATACGTATGCTGGGTAATACCTTACCAAACAAACCGATTTGCTTGGTTATATGTGCCGCACTTTCCCTAATAATGTCGGCAACAGATACTATATACCATCCAATTAATTTGCTTTATGCAAACACAGTAACAACTGTTTTTCTTTCTCTCTGCTTTTGATATCTTCGTGTTTATCAAGATTCAATTAGGCAATAGAAAAGTGGTGATTGGAATTTCTAACTAATACCCGCAATGTTCCCCACTGCCTGAATACGTCTCGGTTATCATTTTTATTTTTTCTCCGTCACCATTCGCAAATGCTTGTCTTAAATCATTACAAATCGTACTGCAATCATGGGTACTGCAATATTTGTTTTTATCTGATGTGTTATCAGGTGCTGTGGTTAGATTCTGGGAATTGTTTTGATTGCTGATTCCAAATGTGCTATCTACACTATTAGAAAATACCAGTGCTAAAACAATGGTGTATAAAACAATAGTCAATGGTTTTTTATTTGTCGTCGAGTTTTTTCTCTTCATTAGATTTTTTTTATCTGAGATATTAAGGTTATACATATATGTTACATTATATAATATAAATATATTAACTAAATCTCATTATTTTCTTATTGTTATGTAGAAATTTCGAGCAGTATTCCCTATCAAAATAAGTTAATTGATTAAAGCTATTGCCCTTATTGGAGAACCCGAGCAATTTTCTAATTTTAAGGGCAACGCAATAAAGATGAAATTGTCTTTGTGTATTCTGTCCAAATTAACTAAATTTTCTATTATTGGAATGCTTTTGGCAGAAAAAATCTTATGCGATTTGAATTTCTTGTCAAATGCGGGATCAATATTGGGACTATCTATTCCAACTAAATTTATTCCTAGGTTTGCTAAATGTTCTGCGGCTTGCTCTGATAGGCCTGGATTTTTTTTAAAATATTTGTCTTTTAGTATATTGGAAGACCAGCCTGTGTATATCAATACTGTGTCATCCTTTTTGATGTTGTATTTTTTAACTTCATTTACATCAATAGTTTCATCGTCGTTTTTTATAATTTTTAATACTTTGGTCTTGTCTAAAATTACTGTTTTTTCTAAAGGAATTTTTTCTACAGATTCTCCTGTTGGATTAAAATGGATGGGGGAGTCTATATGTGTACCCAGGTGGGTACTGGTAAAAATCATTTCAGAGTCATATTCATGCATTTCATAGTTTGACCATTTTAAAATCTTTAAACTAGGCGAACCTGGAAAAACCTGTGTGTTTTCATTCATATTCTGTGTAAGGTCTAATATTTTCATATGTTCTCATAATGGTTTTCATCGTGTTGTATTTAGAAATATTTATGGATGTGTGTTGTATGCTGAATGGCGACTATCATATTTAAGATGTTTAATCATTTGGACCAATGATTTAAATAAATTAGTGTTTATATATGTAATAAAATTTTCTTTAGGTCTGATTCCAAATTCCAATGTGGATGTTTTAGCCAACGGGTTTTACATCATATTTAAATCTAGTAATCCATCCAATGGGCTCTGTTCACTTAAGAAATAGATTTTCTGAATTGCGGCCTGCAACAATAATATTTTGATATGAAAACAAATTAATTTTGTGGATTTAAGATTGATTTGGTTTGAAAATGAATCTATATACCACATTAACCATCAGATAAAGTTAGGAAATGCTCTTTTAGAATCCTTAAGTGAACAGAGCCATCCAATGGCAGCACCAACCTGCCTTAAATCAACAACAGCGTAGTTATATGATAAAATACTCTCTGATTATATGATAAAATTGATAGAAACACAAAGACGGAACATTTTAATTTATTTATTTGTTCATATTATCTAGATGGGTTTATCACACAAAAAGCGATTGTCGATGTCTTTTTTTGCTTTAATGTTTATCATAGTTATAGGAATGTGGTCACCATCTCAAACATTATATGGTGCATATTCCAAAGCATTGCCTTCACCAAACGGGCCTGTAATAAATGACCCAAATCTTACTGTTGAAAAGATAACCAGTGGCTTAAAAACCCCAACCAGTATGGCCTTTTTGGGTAACAATGACATTCTTGTAACTGAAAAAAACACGGGTAGGGTCATGGAGGTGATAGATGGCGATATTCAGGACGATCCTGTTCTGGATGTTCAGGTTGCAACTTTCATTGAACGGGGCTTGTTGGGAATAGATTTATCTACGGCTGCTGACGGCAAGACATATGCTTTTCTCTATTACACTGAATCAGGAGGAGGAGAGGATAATGATGATTTTACAAAAGGTGTTGAACCGGTAGGTAATATGTTGTATAGATATGAATATGCCGATGGAATGTTAACCGATCCGGTTCTTCTTTTGAATCTGCCTGCGGAGCCAGGTACTACTAATAGAACCGATCATGACGGTGGCAAAGTCTTGATTGGGCCTGACAATAACGTTTATCTGGTAATTGGGGAGGTGGGTGGCCATAGAACCCTTGCTCAAAATATAGAAGATGGTCCAAATGCAGATGGCACGGGTGGCATATTAAGAATAACCCAAAATGGTGAAGATGTACCGGGCGGTGAAATTTTTGGTGAGGATTTGCCCCTTAGCCTTTATTATGCAATGGGGATTCGCAACAGCTTTGGCATGGATTTTGACCCGCTGACAGGTAATTTGTGGGACACTGAAAACGGTCCTGCAGCAGGCGATGAAATCAATTTAGTTGAACCTGGTTTCAACAGTGGTTGGGCTTTAATTCAGGGCAAAGAAATCGATGACACCCTGAATACCGGAGCCTCAGCGGAAGATTTGGTAGCGTTAGGTGACAGTCGTTATAGCGATCCAAAGTTTGTTTGGAATATTCCCATAGGCATCACTGATGCTAAATTCCTAAATTCTGCTAATTTGGGAAAAGAATACGAGAATAATCTTTTTACCGCAGACATTAACAATGGATATCTTTACAGATTGACGCTTAATGAGGATAGGGATGGAATTTTAATAAATAGTGGTTATGTTGGGGATTTGCAGTCTATATTTGATAATGCTGTTGATACTGCAAAGGAAAGTGAACCAATTATTTTTGGGCAAGGCTTTGGTGGTATAACTGACTTGGAAATAGGTCCAGATGGTTATTTGTATGTCTTGAGCTATAGTGGAGACTTGTATAGAATATTGCCAACTTCTGCGAGCTCAACGCCAAAAAACCTTCCAGCCGCCCCACTACAAAACACTCCAACAGCCCCTGCGTCCCCCGATTCGGTCCCGGCAACAATTGTAGCTATAGCGGGTGAAGAATCATATTCGCCAAACCCAATTGAAATTGAGGCAGGACAAACAATCACATGGTTCAATGATGATTTGATAGCTCATACCGTAACATCCACCTCTGATGGTTCAGATGACGGCTCTCTGTTTGATTCGGGTAATATGTTGACCAAACAAAGCTATAGTTTGACGTTTGATGAGCCGGGAAATTATCAATATTTCTGTATTTACCATCCTATGATGGTTGGGGAGGTTAATGTAAATTAGAAATTTTCTATATTTTTAGGTTAGATGTATCCTTTTTCGGTTGTATTGAACGCTTAAAATGGAATCAGAGCCTTATTTACAAAACATACCGCAAAATTGTGTTTTCCTTTTGTAGGCAATCAACATTTGTTAACTCCTCGAGTGGTGATTCTATTACAAATGTTATGCCATAAAATAGCCTTTTTTTATGGTCCATATTGTGCTCAATCAGGCATGGCAATACTTCTGACCACCATCTGACCACCATCTGACCACCATCTGACCACCATC
>JACDHC010000072.1 GCA_013821245.1 Candidatus Nitrosopumilus sp. | reverse complement strand
CACAAAAAGGGCTTTTAAGTAAAAAAAGATACCACATACCGATTTCCTCTGTAGAAAGTTTTGATGGAGATATTCTTAAAATGAGGGTTAATGAAGTTGAGATGGAAGGATATGAAGAGGGTAGCGGTCAAAAATTTGATGGATATTCTTCGTTCAAATCTTCAGACATGTCAAAAGAACTCGAAACAAAAATACCTGTGATGGGAGAAAATATGGAAGTTACCAAAAAAATCACAGAAGATAAAGTAGACATAATAAAAGAACCGATAAAGGAAACAAAAACAGTAGAAATCGAACTTACACGTGAGATGATTACAATTGAAAGAAAACCTGTTAATGATGAGTCGTACTCATATGAATCACCTATGCAACCTTCTGATCGATCATCATTGTCGGAAGGACCAGTAGAATCCATAACGGAAATATCAATCCCTTTAAAAAGAGAAGAGCCAATAGTATCAAAAATACCCTATGTTAAGGAAGAAGTAATAGTAAAAAAGAAGCCCATTACCGAAACAAAAACTATAACAGCAGAAATAACTACCGAAAACATTCACTATAGTAATCAAGCCAGTCAAAAAGTAGAAGGAATTAAAAATAATCAAGATGGCGAAATTCTATAATTAAACTAAATACCTGTTTCTTTACATTTGTTCTGTAGTAAATCCAGCCGGATTTATAAAATCCAACGCCATCTGTTCACCATTGCAGAATTTTTTGTGTACTTAAATCTAAATGGGGGCAATAAATTTTTTTAATGTATTATTATGTAGGCAGAAAATAAAGCTCCTGACATCACATAAAAGATAAAATTCATAAATAAAAGAAGAAGGCAACCATAATTAAAAAAATAAATATGCATGTTTTTTGAAAGGAAATAGTAATAACTATCTTATCACATTTTCAAAATAATTGCGCTTTTATTCAGTCCGATCAATTAAATGCTAAAGACATGTAAAAAAATCATCTAATGTCAGAATATTTTAGGAGACTTATTTGACCACTTTACAATAATAACTAAAAAGTTTCATAAAAGTATGGAAAGAATAGTCTTGAAAAAACTAATCAGTCCAAATCAAATTACACAAGGTTATCATTTCTTTCAATTTTGAAACCAATTTTCACTTCCGCCTGGTATTCAATTTTTTGTTCACCACTAACCTTAAATGTCACTTTACCCAATTCACCCCATTGAATGTTTTTTACAGTCTTGGATGCTTCTTTGAACGCATTGTTAACAGCATCAGTGATATTAGTATCTGATGTACCTACAATCTCTATATATTTATAAACCATAATTAAGGATGTTAAGCGTTGCTTAAAATTTTTTGGGTTATAGGTGGAATACATCCCCATATAAACAGTAAAAATTAACGCCAAATATAATAAATAATTACATCTCATAATACCACAATAATACAGGTATTAGAATTAATCACTAAAATCAATAAAACAGGCATAATACAAAATAAAATAGTATAACATTTTTTTATTATTCTAATCGATGCAAAATTCCAAACAGGACCAAATATGGACATATTTTTTATTATAATGCATTCAAGGGTATTGCCCAAAGTTTCAATAAATCACATACAGAATTATTCCACTTTCTAATTTTAGGCATTTCCTTCAATTAGTTTTTTTAATATATAGCGATGGCAACGTATGGATCTGATTCATTTTCATAGCATAAAAGGACAACATCGTTTTTTTTTTGTTGGAAAAATCTTTTATCCATTTTATTTTGGATTTAGCATGATATCTACCCATTTCCTCTCAGTAAATCGATAAATTCTTCCTATGTAACTATTTCTTGTTCAAACCGATCAAATAACACTCTTGATGGAGCTATATCGTTAATCCATGTATCTATTTTACTTTGAAGATGATTTGAAAGATAATGTTGTTACAGCAGCAACTTTATAATAGTCATTTTTATAATGTTTCAAATCTGGTAATGAATCGGTATAAACATTCATATCCACATTATACAAACAATATTATTGAATATAGTTTTAGAATTAATAAAAATTCAACACTATCCTATAAATGCCCATTGCCAAAAGGCAACAATAAATGGAAACTAAGATATTACAAAATTATAATAGCCTACTATATCCATTGGAAAAAATTTTAAGTTCATTATTTAAATACAGGATTATCAATTAATACATTTGTAAACCGATGTCAAATGAATATGCTAATCCAGAAGTTTTAGTTGATACACAATGGGTAGAAAATCACATTCAAGATTCAAATGTTAGAATTGCAGAAGTAGACTATGATCCAAAATCAAACTACTTTTTAGGTCACATCCCTGGAGCAGTATTATTTGATTGGAGGGAAGATATAAATGATCCAATCAGTAGAAACATACTCTCAAGACAAGCATGTGAAAAACTGTTGTCAGAAAAAGCAGGGATAAATGAAGATTCAATTCTTGTTTTATATGGGGATTTCAATAATTGGTTTGCAGCATTTGCATTTTGGGTTTTCAAATATTATGGTTTCAAGGATGTAAAAATAATGAATGGCGGAAGAAAGAAATGGCTCGAGGAAGACAGAGCAATTAATAAAGACATCCCATCATTTTCTAATGGAAACTTTAAGGCCAAAGACCCTGATGAAAATATTAGGACCTATTTAAACTATGTTTCTAAATCAATAGACAAGCAAAATTCCATTGTTTTAGTGGATGTTAGGTCCCCTCCCGAATTTTCAGGAGAAATAACAGCACCGGCAGAATATCCCACAGAGCATGCACAGCGTGGTGGACATATTCCAGGAGCTGTAAACATACCATGGGCTAAAGCAGTAAATGAAGATGGGACTTTTAAATCCCCGGAGGAATTGAGAAAGCTTTATCAAGAAAAAGGAATAACATCAGAAAAAGAAATAATATCATATTGTAGAATAGGCGAACGCTCATCCCATACATGGTTTGTATTGAAATATCTTTTAGGCTATCCAAATGTAAAAAATTATGATGGTTCATGGACTGAATGGGGCAACATGATTGGGAATCCCATAGAGAAATAAAGTAAAAACATCGTTTTTTTTAATTTAATATAATTTTTTAACTAAAATATGAAACAAATAACACATCTTATTTGAGAACTTGATTTCATTTTTTTCCATAATTATTTCAACCAACTCTTGATTGTTATCAATAGTCCATCGAGATACTTCCAAATCAGCTGTAGGATCATCTGAAACAAGATGAACGATTTGTCCATTTTTCATTTTCAAATTCATAAAATCGCCTAGTTTTGCCAAAGTCGCAGAACATTCAGTTCCTAATTCATACATTTCAAAATCTGGAAAAGACTTAAAACATTTCACATTGTATTTTTTTATCAACAAAGAGATTTCATCTCTGCACTGGTCTATCGGTTGCAGTGAATCAAAATTATTATCATCTAATGGTTTTATTTTTGCTATCCATCCAAACTCAAAAGGAGAATCATTTAATAGCTTCGGATTGGACATTAGGTTTTTGTTTATTTCCATTATTTTTCCAGAAATTGGAGATCTAATAACTCCAAAATAACTCAGGCTCTCTATGGTCCCTAGACTTTTGTCTTTGTTAATGTATTCGCCTTCCGACTTAAGCTTTATTTTTTTGATATTTCCAGATATATAGGATAGTATTGGCATTATACCCACCCTTACAATTACACGTTTATCCACAGAATCAGTTTCCGCACTGGTAAACTCCAAATCAGCCCAAACAAAATTTTGTGTGTCATACAAATATTTAGTTGGAAAAACACAATTCTCAATTTTCATAGCTATTCGATGTATTTTCAATATTGAAAAGTATCAATTTAAATATATTTTTCGTCCATGTCTTTTATATTGTATGTGTTGTCATTTAACTGTGACAGATTTGGCAAGATTTCTAGGATAGTCAGGGTCGACCTGCATTTTAAGAGCCAAATAATAGGACATTATCTGCAATGGAATAACTTCAACAAAAGGATAAACAAAATCAACACAGTCTGGTAATTCGATATAATCATCATAGATACTGTGATGCTTATTAGAAATTCCTATTATAACAGCACCTCTAGATTTAATCTCATTTGAGCTTGAAATAACATCTTGGTGCGTTTCATCAACTGGATTTAATACAATAACCACGGATTTGTTATCTATTAAGGCTAATGGCCCATGCTTAAGCTCACCTGCTGCTAGCCCTTCTGCATGGATATATGCCAATTCCTTAATTTTGAGTGAACCCTCCAATGCAATAGGATAATGAATCGACCTTCCTAAAATATAAACATGTTTAATGTCATTATCCAGTTTTGCCACCAAAGACTTGATAGATTCATCTAATTCCAAAGTTTTCTCCACATCTTTTACCAATTTTTTTTGCATGGCCATATTTAGGTCAAGTCGACTTCCAGGCATCACACTTACAATATTATACAAAACCATGAGTTGTGCCATAAAACTTTTTGTTGCAGCGACCCCTATCTCTGGACCACAATTCAAGATAAGAAAAGAATCACTCAATCTTGCTAAAGAGGATGTTGGAACATTAATAATTGAAATTATTTTAGATCCACACTCCTTTGCTTTTTTTACCGAATGGATAACATCTGCCGTTTCACCGCTTTGAGAAATGGCAATAACTACAGAATCAGATTCCAAGGTGTCCGAAAAATAATGAAATTCACTAGACATTATAACCTCTGATTTGATTTTTGCATATTTTGCTAAAAGATGTTTAGCTAATAGTCCAGAGTGATAGCTTGTTCCGCTGCCTGTTATATACACATTTGAAGCATTTTTTATATATTTACAGAATTGTTGAAAATCATTATTTTTGTTGATTGAATTAAGTAATATGGATGGCTGTTCATGAATTTCTTTAATGGTATGATGGGCATATTTTCCTTTTTCTGTTGAGGCCAATTCCCAAGCAACTTGGGTAACAACCCTATTTACCTTATTATTATTTATATCAAATATATGGTAATTTTCACCTTCTATAGTAACAATATCACCGTTATCTAAGAATATAGCTTTATCAGTATATTTTAAAAAGCCAAGAACATCACTTGATAAGAAAAGAGCAGAAGGGGCAACTCCTATTATCAATGGCTCATCAAATCGGGCGCCACAAATTAGTCCGTTTTTGAAAATGGCAACAAATGCAAAAGAGCCCTTCAAAACATTACAAGTAGATATGAGTGATTTTCTGTAATCAAAGTCATATTTTTTACAATATTTTTCAAGGAGATGGGAAATAACCTCACTATCTGTTTGACTTTTAAACACATGACCTTCCTTTGATAATTCAGCCTTCAATTCCTGATAATTTTCAATTATCCCATTATGAACAACAGCAATATCTGAAGTGCATGAAAAATGAGGATGTGCATTTTTATCATTTACACCCCCATGTGTTGCCCATCTGGTGTGTCCAATTCCCTTATGTCCGGGTAATTTGTGTAGTCCTAACACTTTATCGACCTCAGCAACTTTACCTACGCCTTTACTTATCAAAATCTTTCCGTCGTTAAGAGTTGCTATTCCAACGCTATCGTAGCCTCTATATTCCATTTTTTTTAGGCTATCGACTAACAAAGGAGCAGCATCGATCAATTGTCCATTAAATCCAATGATAGAACACACATTCATTAATTGAGTAAATGATTTAAAACCTTTATCAAATAAAAAATCATACCGTTATAAAATCTATTATAATATAATACACATAATTTAAATATCAATTAAAAAAAAATTATCAAAGTATATGAGAAAATGTATACCAGCAATAAAACGTTATAGGTAGTCAAGATTAAAATGGGAATTGAAAAAAAAATGATTTATGAAAAAGAAGGCAAAATATATGAAAAAAAAATCCATATTTTAGAAAATGAAAAAAAAATCCATATTTTGTCCAATCCAATAGCATGGAGAATATTAAAATCTATATCAAATAAGCCAAAATATACTGCCCAAATAGCGAAAGAATTAAAAATTTATGAACAAAGTGCGTATTATTATATTAAAAAATTAATTTCTATCGAAGCAATTAAAGAAGTAGGAACAGATTTTGTTCGTGGCGGTACAGCAAAACTGTACCAATGTGCAAGCCCATCTTTTGGAATAGAAATGTCATGGGGGGAGAAAAGATTGATTAATCAAACCACAGAAAACAATATGAACAGATTCAATAGCGAAATGACAAGAAAATTTTTGAACGGGTTTATTGATAAAGAAAATTTCTTTGACGGTCTTGTAATTGTAGGTTCACCTAATCCCCATGGTATCTTTAAAACATCTGCAAGAGACGGCCATTATGCAATTCATCTGGCTTTTTACTTAGGTACACTATGTAATGTGCGTGAAGGATTTATTGTAAAACTAGATGAAGATGCAAAAGCAGAAAAAGAATTGGAGGGCAATAATTTAATTATAATAGGTGGTCCGGGGACAAACATTGTTTCAGCAGAATTTAATAGATATTTACCGATAAAATTCAATGAAGAGAATTACTGGTCCGGATTAGTAGACAAAACAAGTAAAATATATCATTTAGACAATTTAGGGCTAATCGCTAAAATAAAAAATCCATTTAACGAGTTAAAAAACATAATTTTAATTGCAGGAGTAAGGTCTATTGGCACCAAATCGGCAGTAATAGCATTTACAAGTTTCAGTAAAAAGACATTTGCAGAATATACAGGGAATGAAAATGAGTGGGCTGCAGTTGTACAAGGATATGATATGGACAGTGATGGGAAAATTGATTATGTAGATATTGAAAAAGTTGAGAAAATATAAAAAATCAGATGGTAAAAATATTTACAATTTAGGAAGGACTGCTAGAGGCTTCGATAACTGGAGCCAGATGAATTAAAATTTGGGCTTCTTCATCTTTTTTTACCAAGTAACCAGGCAAATTGATTTTTCTATTACCAATGCTAACATGACCATGGGCAACAATTTGTCTTGCCTGATAAGGAGATTTTAAATTAGAACGTTTCATTACCAAGGTCTGTAATCGTCTTTCTAAAATATCTTCAATTTTAAGATTAAGGATGTCATCCAATGTTGAACTATCTTCTACGATACCAAGCCTAGACAAGTAATTTAGGAGTTTGGTCTCTTTTTCATGTCGTATATCTGTTGAAATTGCCAATAGAGCTCTTGCTTGATTCCTAATTCTAGCAATTTCTGTCTGAACTTTCCACAACTCTTTTTTGTTTCGTAAACCATAAGAACCAACTACATACAATTCTGAACTGATTTGGTCACTCGTCCAAATGCTTCGTGGTCTAGTATAACTCTTTTTGGCTTTTCTTGGGTCTCCCATTTATATCACCAAATTATTTTTTTCCGGTACTTCCGGAGGAAGCAGCGGGCTTTCCCATAACTTTCTTTACACCTACGGCAGTTTGTTTTCGTCCAGTATTTCTGGTTCTTTGACCTCTAACTCTTAATCCAAACATGTGTCGATAACCCCTCCAACTCATGATTGATTTCTCTCTTTCTATATCATTAGATTTAGTAAAATCCAAATCAGAGGTAATTAAATGAACATCTGTACCAGTATCCATATCTTTTCTTCTATTAAGATACCAATTTGGTACGCCCATGGAACTTATATTTTTTATAGCGTTTTCAACATCAGAAATGTCTTTATCAGTAAAAAAACCCACTCTTAAATAGGGACTTATATTTAGGGATTGTAAAATAACTTGGGCTAAATTATAACCAATTCCTTTTACTTCACTTAAAGCTACTATAGATTTTTTACTACCTTCAATGTCTTTTCCTGCAATTCTTAGAATATGTTTAAAATCTTCTAGTGACAATTTACTTATTATTACAGAATTTTATTCTCCTAAATAAAAACTATGCTAGTGCAACACAATCTAATATCAAAAATATAATAAATACATATAAAAATTTCATGTATTCCGACTTTTAAGAAACACGATTTTTATTTTAATCATTCTTTTCAATAACATTATAAAATATTTACAATAACGGAGACGAATATAGGCAAAATAAATCTTATATTAAAGAACTTGTAATATTAATTAAGTATAGATGAGAAAAGAACAAAAATTAGAAAAACTAGAATTGTTAAACGATAAAGAATTACAAGAATGGGAAAAATATCAAAAAGATTTAGAACTCGCAATAGAAAACCATTAAATTAATTTTCTTTTATAATAATATAAATTTCTCTTTCCCGTAGGCTATAAAAGTCTACATTTCATTAATTAAATTTAGAATAAAAATTAATAAGTCACTAGCGATATAAAATATGCAAAGATGATATCTGATTGGTTTTCCAGGGTTGGAAGTGCCATTCCCAGAGGTTTCTCTCGTCATTACATTCTAGAGCTTTTATCAGAACAACCCATGACAGGTAAGGAAATAATTGACAAAGCTATAGTTCAGACGGGTGGAAAATGGAAACCATCCCCCGGTCTAATATACCCGTTGTTAGGTAGATTATTAGGAGAAGGATTAATAGAAGAGCATGAAAATGGAAGGTATAGAGTAACGAAAAAAGGAATATCCATATCATCCGACATAAAATCAGCCCACAATATAATACAAAAACATCTAGAGGTTGTATTTAGGATAGGAAATATGGGAAGATTTATGACTATGGACTTGCTTGATAGGCTATCAGCAATAGGATCAACTCTTAGCTCTAACTTAGATAGAATGACAGAGGAAGAAAAAAACAAATACAAAGAATTCTTAGTAAACGAGCTTAACAAATTAAGCAAACAAGACAAGATTAAAATTCATGATAAAAACATAGATGAAAGTAATATTCTTTAGATCATGATGAATAATGACATTGTCAAAAAAGGCGCAGATTTTTTATTAAAAGGTGGAACATTATTATCAGACCCTTG